>JAJXZZ010000401.1 GCA_021779795.1 Acidobacteriota bacterium
TACCGCCAGCCGGTGGGCTCGGGGCAGTAGCGGCCCGAGAAACCCCGCGCGCGCTCCCGGCGTGTCAGCGGGTCCGGAGCTTCCCGTAACACGCCGAGCCGGACGAGTTGCTCGCGGAACTCGTAGCGGATGCGCACGACGGCCGCGGGCCGGTCCTCGAGGTCGAGGCTCACCCACTCCACCCGGTGGTCCGTGCGCTCGCCGATCCCCGTCGCGGCGTACTCCTCCCTCACCTTGCGCGCCGCCGGCGCCGCGTCCCGACGCTCGACCCGTCCGGACGGTTCGCCGACCGGGATACCCTCCACGCCGCCCTCGACGCCGCCTCCGGACGGGGGCGCCGCGGCCGGAGAGTCCAGCCGGCCGCCCGAGCCCGCGCCTGGGCCGCTGTCCCGGCCGTCGAGGCGCGGCTCGACCGCTCGCGGCATGACCGGGATCGGCCGCAGCCGCTGCCGGTAGAACACCGCCTCGATGACGCCGAGGTCGTCGGTCTTGCCGAGCCAGGCGCCGTACGACGAGCGCTCACCGGTGAAGTAGAACCGGCGGGCGTCGCGGCCGTCGACCTGCCAGCCCGGGACCTCGACCGACCCGTACGGCGGCAGCACCCACTTTGCCGCGCTCCTCGCGTCGCCGTGGCGCGCGTCGATGGTGTTGAGGCCGTCGACGGCGAGCGCCACGCCCACCGTGCACGGCAGCGGGTTGGTGATGCGCAGGACGTACGGGCGGCCGCGCACCGCCTCGACGTAGACCGTCCCGCGCGCCCGGTACTCGGCGCGGACGCCGCCGTCGAGCACGACCTCGAGCGAGAACCCGCGCGTCGCCGCGCCGTGCCCCGGCGTTGCGAACGCCGCCGCCACCACCGCCAGCGTGGCCACCTTTCGAGTCGTCATGACGGTCTCCCTTCTCGTCCCTTGGACACCGCTGGTGGGAGAAACCTCACCTCGGGCGGCCCGGCCGGACCGACCGGGGCGTCGGCCGCGGTCCGCAGCCGGGCCGTGGCGACCCGCCGGCGGACGTCGCGAACGCCCGAGTTGACACGCCATGGAAGATGGACGGCACGGCGCACGGTTCGTCCGGCGGCCGCGGCGCACCGCCGGATCGACGTACCATGGCGGCCGCCGGCGCGCTCTGCGCGACCGGGTCGAACGCGACGGCTGGCGCGACCGAAGCCGGGGGTGACGATTGAACGACGTCGTGTTGAGCGTGCTGCTGGGTCTCGTCGAGGGCCTGACCGAGTTCATCCCGGTCAGCTCGACGGCCCACCTACGGATCGTCGAGGCGCTCGTCGGCGTCTCGCTCTCCGACGGCTACTGGAAGATGTTCTCGATCGTCATCCAGCTGGGCGCGATCCTCTGCCTGCCGATCTACTTCCGGGACGAGATCGCGCGCTTCGTGGCCTCGTTCCTGAAGGCCGGCCGCGACCGCCGTGGCTGGGCGACGCACCCCCTGACGCTGACCGCGCTCGCCTTCGTGTGCACCGCGATTCCCGCGCTGCTGCTGGTCAAGCTCATCGGCAAGCACCTCGAGAGCCTCACGGTGATGGGCGTCTCCCTGGTCGCGGGCGGCGTCGTGATGTGGGTCGTGGACGCACTCTACGAGCGCGGGGCGCTGCGCACCCACACCGATCGCATGGAGGCGATGGGCCCCGGACAGTCGGTGTGGATCGGTCTGTGCCAGATCCTCTCCGCAGTGTTCCCCGGCGTCTCGCGCTCGATGGCGACGATCGCCGCCGGCCAGCTCGCCGGCATGACGCGCGCCTCCGCGCTCGAGTTCTCGTTCTTCCTCTCGATGCCGACGATGGTGGCCGCCACCGGGTACGACCTGTTCAAATCGGTCTGGCACGCGCCGGCGAACCCGCTCGGCGCGGCCGGGATGACGCCGCACGGCTGGATGCTGCTCGGCATCGGCTCCGCGGTGTCGTTCGTCGTGGCGTACGCGGTCGTGGCGTGGTTCATGAGCTGGGTGCGGCGCCACGGGTTCGTGCCGTTCGCCGTCTACCGCATCGCGGCCGGAGCAGCCGTGCTCTGGTGGCTGGCCGCGGGCGCGCACTGAGCCTGGGGCACGCCGCCCGCGGGTCGAACGCGCGGCCGCGCCGACACGCTAGGAGGCCGCGATCCGGCGCCGACGCCGGCGTTCCGAGGGTGTACGCTTCGACCCTGTGTTGCCGGACGGGGGAGTGCCGCAGCTCGGCGCGTCGGTGCCGAGGCGAGGGAACCGGGCGAGCCGGTGGCTGGCGCGCCTCGCCTTTCGGCTGTGGGGGTGGCGCTTCGCCGGGAGCTTCCCGGACGTGCCGAAGGCGATCGTCGTGGTGGCGCCGCACACGACGAACTGGGACTTCCCCGTCGGCGTGCTGACGCTCTTCGCCCTCGGCATGCGAGTCGGCTTCCTCGGCAAGCACACGCTGTTCCGCTGGCCGCTGCGGCCGCTGATGCTGTGGTTGGACGGCGTCCCGGTGCGGCGCGACTCCGGCTCGGGCACGGTGGCGAAGCTCGTGGCGACGATGCGGCGGCGCGACACGATGCTGCTGGCCGTCGCGCCGGAGGGGACCCGCCGCGCCGTCTCCGCGTGGCGGATGGGGTTCGCTCACGTCGCGGTCGGTGCCGGGGTGCCGGTGGTGCCGGTCGCCTTCGACTGGCGGCGCCGGGTGGTCACGCTGGGGCCGGCGTTCACGCTCACCGGCGACCTCGCCGCCGACGAGCGGACGCTGCGCGGCTGGTTCGCCGAGGCCGGCCTCGATCTCGACGCGCCCGCACCTGCGGCGTGACGCGAGCGATCGCCGGGCCCGGTGGCGGGCCTCACGCGGAGGCGTCGTCGAGGCGCCGCCGCTCGTCGGCGTCCAGGCGCAACGACGCGAGCGGCAGCAGCTCGGCGAGTTGCTCCGGCGTGCGGGCGCTGGCGATCGGGGCGGCGACCGCGGGCCGCGTCAGGAGCCAGGCCAGGGCCACCGCGGCGACCGTCGTCCCGCGCGCCGCGGCGATCCCGTCGAGCGCCGCGAGGATGCGCAGGCCGCGGTCGTCGAGGTACTTCGCAGCGCCCGCGGCGCGTTGGCTGGCGACGTTGGCACCGGGCCGGTACTTGCCGGCGAGGAAGCCGCTGGCGAGCGCGTAGTAGGGGAAGCAGGCCAGCCGCTCGCGGATGCAGAGCTCCGCCAGCGCGCCTTCGTAGTCGCCGCGGT
>JAJXZZ010000402.1 GCA_021779795.1 Acidobacteriota bacterium
AGCCGGCCGTCGCCGGCACGCTGCGCGACGCGCGGGCGCGCTTCGAGCGCGAGTACATCACGGCCGCGCTCGAGCGCTACCGCGGCCGGATCCCCGAGACCGCCCGCGCGCTCGGGCTCCAGCGCACCAACCTCTATCGCAAGATGCGCGCGCTCAAGATCGCCTGGCGCGGCCCGGACGCCGTCCCGGCTGGCCCGCGCGGCCTCACCGACCGATAAGTACCAGTGTTGCCATATCGATACACAATTTTCAGCCCAGCCTTGACATGGCTGGCCGGGTTGTCGATAGTAGAGGGCATTATGAGGAAACTGTTCGCGTTCGCGCTGGTCGTCGCCATGGCTTCGCTGGGCGTGCCCAGCCTGTCGATCGCCAGCCCGCGGCCGCAGGAGAGCGGCCAGATCGTCGGGTCGGCGAGAACCTCGAGCGGCATGCCGTTGCCGGGCGCGACCGTTCGGCTGCGCAACACGGCGACGGGCGGCGTCGTGCAGACCGTGCAGGCGGGCGCCGACGGCCAGTTCACCTTCGGCGCCGTCCCGCCCGGCACCTACGTCGTCGAGCTGGTCGGGCCGACCGGCACCGTGGTCGCCACGAGCGGCGCGGTGGCGCTGATTCCCGGCGCGATGAATTCCGGCGGCATGGTGCTGATGGCTCCTGCCGGCATGGCGGGCGCCCCCGCGGCGGCTGCCGCGGCCGGCTCGCGCGGCTTCTTCGCGTCGCCCAAGGGCATCGCGCTGCTGGCGGCAATCGGCGGCGGCGCCGTGGCCGGCATCGTGGCCGCGTCGGGCTCCACCACGAGCCCCAGCCGGTAGGTCTTCCCGTGCGGGGCGCGCCGCCTGGCGCGCCCCGGCTCTCTTCATCCTCCGACTCCAACAAGGCCCTCTTCCCCTCGCCGTGCGAGCGTTTGCCGTTTTCGTCGCCTGCTGCCTGCTCTGGCCGCTGACCGGCTTCGCGCAGGCGCCCGACCCGTTCACGTCCGCGCGGGTGCACATCGGCCCGTTTGCCGTCAACCCGACGCTGGCCGTGACCGGCGTCGGCGTGGACACCAACGTGTTCAACGACTGGACCAACCCGCGGAGCGACTTCACGGCCACCGTGGCGCCGGCGGCCGACACCTGGCTGCGCCTCGGCCGGGCCCGGCTCAACGTCAAGACCGCGGTCAGCTATCTCTACTTCGCGAAGTACGCCAGCCAGCGCGGCCTCGGCACCGACGATCGGGCGCGCCTCCAGTTCGATCTCATCCACGTGCGGCCGTGGGCGGCCGCGTCGTACATGACCACCTTCGACCGTCCCGGCTTCGAGATCGACGCGCGCGTGCGCCACTTCGAGCACGGCGTCTCGGGCGGCGTGGACGTGCCGGTCTCGCCCCGCACCACGCTCGGCGCGGCCTGGGGGCGGGCGGTCATCCGGTACCAGGCGGGCGAGTCGTACTACGGCTACTCGCTGCAGGAATACCTCAACCGCACGACGACGACGGCCACCGGGTCACTGCGCTACGCCCTCACGCCGCTGACCACGCTCGTCGTGGCGGCCGAGAGCGTGCGCGAGCGGTTCGAGTACTCCGACCTCCGCGACTCGAACGGCTTCCGCCTCGTGCCGGGCCTCGAGTTCGACGCGTCGGCGCTCGTCAGCGGCTCGGCGCACGTGGGCTACCGTCACCTCCGGATGCTCGCGCCGGGCATGCCCGGCTACAATGGCGCGGTCGCGTCGGTGGACCTCGGGTACGTGCTGATGGGCATCACCCGTTTTGCCGTGCAGGTGAACCGCGACGTCGAGTACTCGTACGACCCGACGAGGCCGTTCTACGTCCTGACCGGCGTGTCGGGCAGCGTGTCGCAGTCGGTGGGCGGGCCCTGGAGCGTGACGGCCCGCGGCGGCATCCAGCGCCTGGACTACGCGGGGCAGGTGGACGCCGGCCTTCCCGGTCCCGCGGACGTCACCGGCCGGGTGGACGTCATCCACACCTACGGCGCGGGCATCGGCTACAAGCTCGGCCCTTCGACTCGTCTCGGCGTGAACGCCGATTACTACACGCGCAGCGCCGACGTGACGACCCTCCAATACCGCGGGCTGCGCGTCGGCACGTCGATCACATACGGATTCTGAGATGCCAGGTACAACCGATCGTCGTCGCCTCGGCCTCCTCGTCATTCGCGCGGCCGCGGCCGCCGTCCTCGTCCTGGGCCTGGCGGCCGTCCCGGCGCGCGCCGCCGACCAGTCGCCCGACTACGTGGTCGGGCCGCAGGACGTGCTGGCGATCACCGTCTGGGACCAGGCCGACCTGTCGGGCAAGTTCACCGTCGAGGCCGACGGCTCGTTCACCTTTCCGCTCATCGGCCGCGTGCACGCGGGCGGCCTGACGCTGCGCGCCGTCGAGGCCGAGATGGTGAAGAAGCTGGCCGACGGCTACTTCAAGAACCCGCAGGTCACGGTGATGGTGGACACCTACCGCAGCCAGCGGGTCTTCATCGTCGGCGAGGTGCGCGTGCCGGGCACGTACACCCTGACCGGGAGCATGTCGCTCATCGAGGCGCTCTCGCGGGCCGGCTCGACGACGCCGGCGGCCAGCAGCGAGGTGATCATCGTGCACGCGCCCGAGGGGAAGGGGGCCAGCGGCCCCGTGCTGCCCGAGCAGAGCAGCCCGTCGCAGACCGTGCACGTGGACCTGAACGACCTGCAGCGCGGCGGGGCGGCCGAGAACATCACGCTGCGCGACGGCGACACCGTGTTCGTGCCGCGCGCGGCGACGATCTACGTGTTCGGGCAGGTGAAGAACCCCGGGGCGTACGCCCTGCAGACGAAGGGGACGACCGTGATGCAGGCGCTGGCGCTGGCCGGCGGCGTCACCGACCGGGGCGCGGCCGGCCGCGTCAAGATCGTGCGCATCGTCAACGGCGCGAAGAAGGAAATCAAGGTCAAGCTGACCGACCTCGTGCAGCCGGACGACACGCTCGTCGTCCCCGAGCGCTTCTTCTGACGTAGGGCAACCCTTCAGGGCTGCCTCGTAGGGCAACCCTTCAGGGTTGCCTTCGCGGTAGGGCAACCCTTTAGGGTTGCCTTGTAGGGCAACCCTTCAGGGTTGCCATGGATGGTCCCCGTGACATCATCATCTTCCCCGACTCCCCCCTCTCTTCCTCCGGCGGATCTTTCCGCCGTTGAC
>JAJXZZ010000029.1 GCA_021779795.1 Acidobacteriota bacterium
AAGAATCGAGGCTGGATAGACCATCGTGCGATCGTGCGAGCCGAAGCCTTGCCCTACCGCCGACGTGGTGCCATCAGCCGTCGGCCCTCAGCCGTTAAATGCGAGCCGGCAGTCTATTCGACCCAGAACTCGCCGAGGCTGAACTCGATCGCCTCGAACGGCTCCACCCGCACGGTGTCATCCCCCGCATGCGTGACCAGGATGGTCCACCTGCCGCCCTCGAGGCGCAGGACCTCGAGCGTCCGCGCGATCGGGTCCGTCAGCCACGCGTGGCCGACACCTTCTCGAGCGTAGATCGTGAGTTTCTTGACCCGGTCGAGGGACGCGGTTGACGGCGAGAGAATCTCGCAGATCCAATCGGGTGCGAGAGGGAAGTAGGCGGTCTCCGGCACACGGGGCATGCGCGTCCGACGCCAGCCGGCAAGATCAGGTACCAGCACGTCCGGCCCGAGGTGAAGTTCCGGTTCGGCCAGGATCCACCAGCCGCCCGGACCGCTGCGGCCCGAACCGAATGCCGATTCCAGCAGGCCCGTCGTCCGGGCGTAAGCGACCGCATGGCGCGGCGCCGGCCGCGGGGAGGCGTGCAGTTCGCCGTCCACGATCTCGGCTACCAGGTTGTCGGGCAGCGTGGCCAGATCTCCGTAGGTCGCCGGGCGATCGAACGGCGGGACCCTCGGCACGATTCGCATTGTACATCGTCGTGCACGACCGGTACCAGGGCCGGTGCGGGCCCCGATGGCCGGAGGGTCACGTGAGAATTCGAGGAATTCGCGACTCCTTCGCGGCGGGTTCCACAGTCAGGTTGGCAGGGATGGCAACCCGGGTCGTCGTCCGGCGAGCAGTTGTCGCCAGGCGCCCTTCGGCAGGCACAGGAATCCAGGCTGGGCGGACCAACTTGTGATCTTGCGATCTGGCGATCTTGCCATCTCGCGATCTGGCGATCTGGCGATCTCGCGACGGGCTCGCCTCGCGCCCCCCGCCGCCGGCTTCTCGGACTCCCGTCCTTCGACCGTGATCCGCCAGCGGCTGTCGGCCGCGCGCGTGGCGTGTGGTACGATCCGTTGCGTGGCGCTCACCGTCATCACCGGCCTGGTTGTCGCCCTCGCGGCGACGTTCGTGTCGCTGGCCCTGTTTGTCCGTACCGCCTTCGGGCGGGTGCCGCACGCCATCACGTTCCTGCCCGTGCCCCTGGTGCTCTTCAACGTCTGGATGACCGCCGAGTTCGTCTTCGAAACACTCAGCCAGTTCGCGCTGACCGCCATGACGCCGGCCACCGCGATGCGCGTGGTGGCCTTCGTCTTCCTGGTGGCCTCGCTGGCGCTCGTGGGGTTCCTCTACGGGTGCGTGTCGGTGGTGCACCAGCTGCTGGGCGGCCCGCTGGCGCGCCGCGTGCGCCGGGGGGCGAAGCACCTGTCGCTGCTCTTCGGGGCGCTGCTCATCGTCGGCTGGAGCGCCTACCAGTTCCAGGCGAGCACCGCGCTGTTCAACCCGCTCCGGCGGATCCTGGGCGTGGCACAGTTCCCGGTGGTGCTGGCGGCCTGGATCTGGCTGCTGGTGGGGGCCCGTTCGCTGGACGATCAGCCCTGGCGGTCCGCGGTGCAGCGGCTGGCCCGGACCTACGTGGCGCTGTTCTCGCTGACCTTCGCCCTCGCGGCGGTGCGGGACCGACTGAGGGCCGTCGGTCCCGCCCTGCCGCTCGTCGTGGACATCGGCGTGCTGCTGGCCTACACCCTGCTCACCGTCGTCTGGGTCGAGTCGGCCCAGAGGGCGGGGCGCCGGGCGCCGGCTCACCAGGCGATGCCGTAGTCCTCCCCGTGGTTGCTCGACCCGCCCCACATCGTTCCGTGGACGCGGTCGAAGAAGATGGCGTTGATCGGGCCCGAGGTCAGCTTCAGGAAGTCCATCTTGTACCCGCGCCGCGCCAGGTCCTCGCGCACCCACGGCGGGATCTCGTCGTTGAGCGTGATCCGCCCCGGCTCGGACCGGTGGTCGCCGAACGAGCTGTGCATCTGGTAGCTGTTGAAATTGGCCGCCTCGGTCGCCTGCTGGACGTTCATCCCGAACTCGACGACGTTCAGGAAGAACTGCAGCAGGTTCTGGTCCTGCGTGTCGCCCCCCTGCACGGCGAAGGAGAGGAACGGCTTGCCGTCCTTGAGGGCGAGGCCCGGCGAGAGTGTCGAGCGAGGCCGCTTGCCCGGCGTCACCACGTTGTACGGGCACATCGCCTCGTCCAGGACGAACGACTGCATCCGCTGGCTCATGCCGATCCCGGTGCGGCCCGCGATCGTGGCCGGGATCCAGCCACCGCTCGGCGTCACCGAGACCACCCAGCCCTGGGCGTCGGCCGCCTCGATCGACGTCGTGCCGGCGGTGAAGGCCTCGTCGAAGGAGCGGCTGCCCTCGGCGCCGGTCGGCTTGGGCGGCGGCGGCGGCCAGGCGGCCAGGAACTTCGTGAACGGGTTCGTCCCGCCCTGGTACGGGTAGGGATCGCCGGGCTTCACGTTCGGATCGTTCCTGTCCCAGTCGATCAGCTTCGCCCGATCGTGGGCGTACTGCTTCGACAGCAGGCCCGTGATGGGCGACGCCGGCGGCATGTAGGGGTCGCCGTAATAGAAGTCACGGTCGCCGAAGGACAGGTTCATCACCTGGTAGAGCGTGTGGATGTAGCGGGCGCTGTTGTAGCCCATGGACTTCAGGTCCATCGGCTCCAGCATGTTCAGCGCCTGCAGCATCACCGGCCCCTGCACCCACGTCGTCAGCTTGTAGACGTCGATCCCCTTGTAGCTGGTGACCACCGGCTCCTCGATGTGGACCTGCCACTTGGCCAGGTCCTGCTCGGTGATCAGGCCGCCCAGTTCGCGCGAGCCGGCCACGAAGTCGCGGGCGATGTCGCCCTTGTAGAAGCGGTCGTAGGCCGCGTAGATCGCGTCCTTGCGGCTCTTGCCGGCGGCAAGCGCCTGCTGCTCGGCCTCGACCAGCTTGCGGAGCGTTGCCGCGAGGTCGGGCTGCCGGAAGATCTCGCCCGGGTCGGGGGCGACGCGCGCCCGGCCGGGATGCGTGAAGAAGACGTTCACCGACGGCGGCCACTTCGCGATCTCGCGGCGGTCGCGCTCGATCGTATCGGCCGCCTGCTGCTCGATCGGGTAGCCGTCGGCCATCTGGATCGCCGGCGCGAGGACCTCCTTGAGGCTCATCGTGCCGAACTCGGCCAGCATCGTCATCAGGCCGCCGGGCGTGCCGGGCGTGACGGCCGCCAGCGGCCCGTACTCGGGCGGGTACGCCATCCCGCGGCTGCGGAAGAACTCGGGCGTCGCGCCGGTCGGCGCCACGCCGAGCGCGTTGAGGGCGATGACCTTGCCGGTCTTCGGGTTGAAGATGAGCGCCTGCGTCTCGCCTCCCCACGACAACGTGTCCCACATCGTGCACACGGCGGCCAGCATGGCGCAGGCCGAGTCGACGGCGTTGCCTCCCTTCTCGAAGATCATGGCGCCGGCCGTGGCGCCAAGCGGCTTCCCCGTGATTGCGACCCAGTGACGGCCGTGAAGCGCCGGCTTCACCGTCCGCTGGGCCGACACCGCCAGACCGAGGGCGGCGCACAGTGCCAGGAGCAGCAGCAGTCGGGTCCTCATGCGGGAACAGTACTACAAGATCTTTCGCGTGACACAATGGGGCTCTGGACTCCGGGCTCTTGGCTCCCGGCTCGCGGCAGCGTGACACCGCCGGCACCCGATCGCCGACCGCCGAAGAGGATCACCATGGATCTGCGCCTGTATCAAGTCGATGCCTTTGCCGATCATCTGTTCGCCGGCAACCCCGCCGCGGTGTGCCCGCTCGAGACGTGGCTGCCCGACGAGGTGATGCAGAAGATCGCCGCCGAGAACAACCTGTCCGAAACGGCGTTCTACGTGCGCACGCCCCGCGGGTTCCAGATCCGCTGGTTCACGCCCGCCGTCGAGGTCGCCTTGTGCGGGCATGCGACGCTCGGCGCCTCGTACGTCATCTTCAATGACGACGGCTGCCCGGGCGACGAGATCGAACTCGAGTCGAAGAGCGGCGTGCTGAAGGTGCGGCGCGAGGGTGACCTGCTCGTGCTGGACTTTCCGGCGGAACGACCGGCGCGGGTGGACCCGCCGGCCGGACTGGCGGCGGCGCTCGGCCGCGAGCCGCTCGAGGTCTGGCTCGGGAAGAGCGACTACATGGCCATCTACGCGGCCGAGGAGGACGTGGCCTCGCTGACGCCGGACATCGCCGCGCTCGGCGCCGTGCCGGGCCGCGCCGTCATCGTCACCGCGCCGGGGCGCCAGGTCGATTTCGTGTCGCGGTTCTTCGCGCCGAGGGTCGGCGTGCCGGAAGATCCCGTGACCGGGTCCGCGCACACCAAGCTGACGCCCTACTGGTCGGACCGGCTCGGCAAGCCGGTCCTCTCGGCGATGCAACTGTCGAAGCGCGGCGGCCGGCTGCGCTGCCGCATGGCGGGCGACCGCGTCGAGATCGCCGGGCGGGCGGTCCCGTACCTGACGGGGACGATTACGATTTAGCGGCGATCGCGGCCGGCTGTCGTCCCGCGCCCTGCGCCTTCCGTCTCCGGAGTGCGGCCGCCACCTGCCGGTCCAGGGACGCCGTCAGGGTCGCGCCCGGTGGGCGACGCCCTGACGGCTCCCGCGAACCGGGACTGCTCTACTTCAGGTAGTCGCACAGCGCCTGGATGTCCTGATCCATGTAGGCGTTGGGTCCCGCGTGGAAGAGGACCTCTCCCGTCCGGTAGTCGTAGACGGTGTGGCCCGCCTGCAAGTAGATTGGCCCGTAGCCTTTCAGGATGACCTTGAAGGCGGGTCCCGCGAACGAGTTGATCGCCGGGATGCCGTCCTCCCAGAGGATGTGCTCCACCTCGAGCTCACCTGGCCCCCCCATGACGAACTTGTCCGGGTCGGTGGAGTTGTAGTACCTGGTTTGGCCGATGATCTTGATGAGGTACCTGTCTTTGACCAGGTTTCCCGCCTTGTCGTAACGCAGCGTGCCCCTAATCAAGATCACATCGTCGTAGAGGATGTTGAAGTCGCCGCAGCTTCCCGGGAGTTGGACCCCGGTGTCGGCCACGGTGAACTGATACGGCTCGATCCGGCCCTGCGTCTGGGCCGAAACGGCCATCCCGGCCAGCAGCAGCGCGATGGCAACGGCGACGACGATTCGCTTCTTCATTGCGCACCTCCCGAAGAGACGGTGAAAGTTGCGGAGGGCCGGGACCCGCAACGCCGGGACCCGGAGACGCCGGACCGTGTCCAGCACGGTGCGTCCCGGCGGAGGCCGGTGCAAGCCTCAAAGTGCGCCAGGCGGCGATGACGTCGTTTGAAGCGCGGGGGTGAGCGGCGGACGGCATTGCTGTTTGCCGGGAGGTGGACTAGGATGAGCGGAGCATCGCGGGCGTCCGATGCCGACAATTGACCCGCTTCCTCCTCCCATCCCGGCCGGGGACCGCCTCGATTCCTGGAAAGACATCGCTGCGTACCTGAAGCGCAGCGTGAGCACCGTCCAGCGGTGGGAGCAGGAGGAGGCGCTGCCGGTGCGCCGGCACCAGCACGGCCAACTGGGCTCGATTTACGCGTCGCGCGCCGAACTGGACGCGTGGTGGGAGGCGAGGCGCCCCGCTCTCCACCACCACGATGACGACGAAGCCGAAGTGGCGGAGGAACCCGCACCCGCGCCGTCCCCGGCACCGGCTGGCCGCCGACGGGGCCGGCGGTTGACGATCCTTGCGCTCGTCGTCGTCGGCGGGATGATTGCAGCCGGGCACCTGTACTTCTTACGCCACGCGCGCGCCTTGACGCCGCTCCGGATCACGTCACTGGCAGTGCTGCCGCTGGCCAATCTGACCGGCGACCCCGGCCAGGAGTACTTCGCCGACGGGATGACGGACGCCTTGATTACCGAGCTGTCGAGAATCAGCGCGCTGCGGGTCAGCTCCCGGACGTCGGTGATGCAGTACAAGGCGGCCCGGAGCGGGCTGCCGCAGGTGGCCAGGCAGCTCGGCGTGGACGCCGTGGTCGAAGGTTCCGTGCTGCGAGCGGGCGACCGCGTGCGCATCACCGCCACGCTCATCGCGGCGTCCAGCGACAAGCACCTCTGGGCGGAGACGTACGACCGGGATGCGCGGGACGTGCTCACGCTGCAGAAGGAAGTGGCGCGCGCCGTGGCCGACCAGGTGAACGCCAAGCTGACGCCAAGGGAGGCCACGCATCTGGCCACGGCTCGTCCCATCAACCCTGCCGTCTACGAGGAGTACCTCCAGGGCCGCTTCTACTGGAACAAGAGAAGCGGCGCGGACGTCTCCAAGGCCATCCTGTACTTTCAGCGCGCGGTCGAGATCGACCCGGGGTACGCGCTCGGCTACGCGGGGCTCGCCGATGCGTTCCAGTTGCTCCCGGAATACGGCGGCATGCGTCCGCGGGACGCGTTTCCAAAGGCCAAGGCCGCAGCCGAGAAGGCCATCGCGATCGACGGGACGCTCGCCGAGGGCCATTGCTCTCTCGCCTACATCAAGGCGTTGTACGACCACGATTGGGTGGGCGCCGAGCAGGAATTCCGGCGGGCGATCGATCTCGACCCCCGGTCGGCGATGGCCCATCACTGGTACGGCTGGATGCTGCTCAGGTTGGGACGATTCGACCAGGCGAAGAGTGAACTCGAACGGGCGCGAGCGCTGGACCCGCTCTCGTTGCCAATCAAGACGAGCCTGGGAACGTTGCTGCTGCTCACCCGTCACTACGACGAAGCCATCGCGCAGTACCGCGAAGTCCTGGAGATGGACCCGGACTTCGTGCAGGCGCACGATTACCTCGGGAACGCGTATCTGCTGAGCGGCATGCCCGACCGCGCCATCGCGGAGTTCCAGGAGGCCGAAGCCGCGTCGGGCGGCATGACCAGGTCGGCCGCGGGGCTGGGCCGGGCCTATGCGGCCGCCGGCAAGCGGGATCAGGCGCGGATGGTTCTGGCGCAGTTGACCGCCCAGTCACGGCGAGAGTACGTCTCGTGGTACGAGCTGGCCCTGCTTTACACGGCTCTCGGGGAGAAGGACCAGGCGTTTTCAAGCCTGGATCGGTCGTGCGAAGAGCGCGACACCAGGCTGTCCGAGCTGAAAGTGGGCCCGCAGGTGGACCCACTGCGCGCCGACCCGCGCTTCCAGGTTCTCCTGCGGCGCACCAACCTCCTGCGATAAGGTCGCTCCGCCTTCGTTCCGGACCCGCGGCATTCAGCGCGCCGCGTTATTGACGCGTCAGCGTCATGCTGAACTGAATTCCCCCGACATGCCGGTCGGCCTGGGCGCGAGCACGTCGCGGCACAGGGCGATGGCGTCCGCGTACCGTCCGAGTCTGAAGAGCGTGTCGGTGACCGCGTACTCTGTGAACGCCACGTCGGGATGGGCCTCGCCGAGCCACCGCCGGCGGCCCGTCAGCGCCCGCTCGTCGCACTACCGGTCGAGCGGCGCGCCCTCCACGCATTCCATCTGGAAGAACGGCAGCCTCCAGGCGGCGAGACCGTCACGCGGGGCACGGGCGCCAGGCGCAGGGCGCCAGACGCAGGATGCGGGACGTGAGACGGAAGACGCAGGACGATGTCGTCACGTCGTCGAGCCCGTCGTCCGTCTGACCCACCGCGGCGCGACGATGAGCGCCGCGCCGTAGACGGCCAGCGAGAAGACCAGCGTCGCCGGTCGTCCCTGCGGGAAGTCCTCGACGAGCAGTTTGAGCCCGCCCACGACGAGGACGACGTACGTCAGCCAGCGCCCCTCGGGGAACAGGCCCCGCCCGCCGAGGAACGCCAGCAGCAGCACGGCCGCCGCGCACACGACCGATCGGATTGCGGCCGTGACCGCCGGGTCGGCGGTGCCTCCCGCCTGGCCCGCCAGCAGCGGCGCCGAGTAGGTGATGACGGCCGCCCCCACGCCGGCGAGCAGCAGGAGGACGACGACGACCTTCGGAATCCGCAGGGGGCTCGAGGCGGCCGCCCCGCGGGTCGTCACCGGGATCACCGCGCACACCGCCGCCGAAGCGAGCACGGCCCAGGCGGCGAGGGGCATGCCCGCCCAGACGTGTTCGCCCGACGCCGTGAAGCCGCTGGTGATGACGTCGAGCAGTCCAGACGAGACGGCTGCGGCCGCCAGGTAGACGGCGGCGTGCGAGCCGATGGCGATCGCCGAGTACCGGTAGCCGAGCGCCGCGGCGATGATGGCCAGGCCAGCCCAGGCCAGCGCCTGCGCGCTGGCGCCGGTCGTCAGGCCGACGCCCGCGATCGTGAACACGACGGCCAGCGACGTGTAGAAGGTGAAGTTCTTCCAGCGTCCCTCGCGCCAGTTGACGAACGCGAACGCCACGCCGTAGCTGCCGGCCCCGAAGACCAGGCTCGCCAGGCCGAGCGGCGTCGCGCCCGATCCGGTGGACTGCATCACGTAGACCGCCCCGCCGAACGCCACGCCGAGCAGGGCGACCGTCTGCACGACCTCGAAGGGGACGACGTCGCGTGATCGCCACAGCGTCCGGGCGGCGATGCTGACCAGGTAGCCCGCGAACATCGTCAACTGGAGGGCCATCACCGCGCCCGGCGAGCCCTTGTGCCAGGCGCCGACGACCGATCCGATCATCAGGAGCACGCTGGCGTCGGCCACGAAGGCCACCGGCCAGCGGATCCAGATCCAGTCGCGCGAATAGCCGAGCCACAGCGTGCAGACGCCGAGAAACGCGAGATAGAAGCCGAACGCCGGCTCGGGACCCATCGCCGCGAACGACAGCAGCGCGGCCAGCAGGCCGGCCAGGCTGATGATCCAGGCCAGCGACTGGATCCGCCGGACCGCCGCGACCAGGAAGGCGAGCGCCGTCACGGCCGCCATGGCGGCGGCCGATTCCGCAGGCGAGAGCAGCTTCACCCTGACGGTGGCCTCCCAGAGGATCGGGAAGGCGATGAACGCGGCGGCCACGCCGTAGAAGGGGGCCACGAGCCTGCGCTTCCCGTCCAGGCGATAGGCGAGGCCCAGCCAGAGCACCGCGTACAGGATGCCCAGCACCGTGCCCCCCACGCGCGGCAGGGTGCCGGCGTCGGTCAGCGCCCGGAGCAGGTAGGCGCCGCCCAGGACGAGGCACGTCCGCCCGATGAGCGACAGGACGGTGACCACCGTGACGTCCGACCGTGGGATGCGGACTTCGACGCCGACGACCGCCGGCGTCGCGCCGTCGCCCTCCTGCCCGGGCTCGGCATGCTGGCGGGCCGCGGCCGGCGACGACTCCAGGGCGGTCAACCGCCGCTCGAGGGCCGTGACGATGCCCGACAGGTCGCGCACTTGCCGCTCGAGGGCCGCAAGACGGTCGTCCATCGAACCTCCGGTTGAGCTTGTTGGCGAGGGTGCCAGGCGCATTTCACCCCAAGAGCACCCTTCGAGGCAACTGCTTCAAGACGGAGCCGTGGCTGTCCGTGCCTCAGCCCCTCCGGGCGTCGGCGCCGCTCATGAAGAGTTCGACGCGCTCCCCGATGGCCCGGGCGGCGTCGAGTGTGCCCGGTGCCCGGTCGCCGCGCCGCGCGACGATGACGAAGGAGAAGTCGTAGCGGGCTTCGAGGCGTTCGACAGGGGTGACACCGCGGCTGGAGTGGTCGCGCGGAAGGCATTGAGCACATCGTGGAGCCGGTTGAAGACACACGACGCCGGAATGCACTCCGCCAGATGATGCCGGCGAAAATCCCCCAGGGTATCCGGGGACATTCTCGCGAACCCCAGCGTCACGCCACTCTTGCTCAACTCGTCGTTGAGCCGCGCGATGACGCGCGATGCGGAGTAGTCGATGTTGGTGATGGCCTCGGCATCCACGACGATCCATCGAACCGCAGACGGGCGCGGGCTCGCCAGGCGGAGCAACTCCTCGGCAAAGCGGTTGGCGTTGGCGTAGAACAGCGAGGCGCCGAAGCGATAGAGCACCAGGCCAGGCTCGGTGACCACGCCGGAGGCCACGGCAGCGACCTTCCAGGCATTGCCATCATCGAGCTGGATGACGCCCGTATGCGGCCGGTAGCTGTGCCGCACGATGCGCACGAGTGAAAGGGCCATGGCGAGCAGGATGCCCGCCTCCACGCCGACCGCGACGACGGTGACGGCCGTGACGAGCGCGACGGCGAACTCGCCGGGGCTCTCCCGCCGCATGGCCAGCAGTCCGCGCACGTCCACCAGATGAATCGCGACGAGCAGCACGAGCGCGGCGAGCACGCACTGGGGCAGATACTGCAGCGGACGCGTGAGAAACAGCGACACGCACGCGACGACGGCCGCCGTGGCCAGTTGCGCCTTCTGGCTTTCGCCGCCGGCTGTCTCCACCATCGTGGTCTGGGTGGGGCTGCCGTTGACGACAAAGCTGCCTGTCGCCGCGGCTGCGATGTTGGCGGCGGCCAGTCCGACCAGGTCGCGGTTCTCGTCCAGCCTCTGGCCGTGGCGCAGGGCGTAGACGCGCGCCGTGGCCGCGCTCTGCGTGACGACCATGATGGCGCAGGCGCCAGCCACCGGGACCAGCGCGAGCATCTGCGGCCAGGACGGAAGCTGCAGGTTCGCGCGCGGCAGCCCGCTGGCGATGGGGCCGATGGTCGGAATGCCCATCGCAGAGAAATGCCAGAGCGCGCTCGCCGCCGTCGCGCCGACCACGGCGACCAGAGGCCCGGGTGCTTTCGGCGCCAGATACCGCAGCCCGAGGACCAGGCTCAGAACCGATCCGGAGACGAGCAGCACCTGAAGATGGAGCGCCGGCAGTTTGTGCAGGATTTCGACCAGTTGTCCGACAGTCTGCCGCGACTCGATCGTGAGGCCCAGCGATTCGCCGAGCACGGCGATGCCCACCTGGAAGCCGACCCCCGTCAGAAAGCCAACCAGCACCGTCTGTGACAGGAAATCGGCGATGAATCCCAGGCGGAGGAGCCGGCCCAGCAGGAGAAACGCGCCGGTCAGCAGCGCCACGTAGCCGGCCAGCGTGACCCAGGCCGGGCTGGCCACGGGTGCCATGCCCGCGAGGCCGCCCGCCAGAATGGCGGCCGTCGCCGAGTCGGCGGCCACCACCAGGAAGCGCGACGACCCGAAGAGCGAGAACACCGCCAGGGGAGCCAGCAGGGTGTAGAGCCCGGTCACCACGGGCATGCCCGCGATCCGGGTGTAGCCCAGGACCTGCGGGATGTTCATCGCGGCGAGGGTAATCCCGGCGCGGGCGTCGCGCAGGACGTCCTTTCGCCGGAATGGTCGAAGGCTCTCGAGCATCGCTCTCGGTTCCGGACGACCGCGCAGCCCGCGTAGAGGCTCGGATTCTCGCGAAACTGGGCGAGCGGCTGGCGGCTGCCCGCACCACTGATGCGAGTGATTCTATAGGATGCACGGCGTCAATGGGTGAGCAGCCCGAGGGCGCGACAGGATGGGCCGTGTCGAGGGGGTCGAGCCTGGCCCCGGGCCTGGTCGGGAGAGGTCCCGGTTCCCATCCTCTGAGCCGGCCGGCGTCATGTTCACCGCCCGGGGCTCGCTCGTCGCCGGACCCGGCTGATGCGCCCTGTTGTCCACCGCGCCCAATCGTGAGTGTCACTTCACGGGTTCGGTCCGTTGCGGGGTGAACCGGCATCCGGAAACCTGACCCACGTGTGCTCTTCTGAACAGACGGGTCACCCGTGACCCGTTATCGTCGGGAAGAGGCTGCCCCCCGCAAGCGTGCATCGACGGCCATCTGGAGTCCACGGATAGGGACCCCATAGCAAAGGACAGCGTCACCGCCCAGAGGCAGAGAAGAGGAGAACACGTCATGTCGCAGGTCAACTCGGTTGTCGCCATTTACGAAACCCACTCCCAAGCAGAAGAAGCGGTGAAGGAGCTGCAAAGGTCCGGGTTTGACATGAAGAAGATGTCCATCGCCGGCAGGGACTATCACACCGACGAGCAGGTGGTGGGGTACTACAACACCGGCGACCGCATGAAGCACTGGGGAAAGCTTGGCGCCTTCTGGGGTGGCATTTGGGGGATGTTGTTCGGAGCGGCCTTCTTCGCCATTCCAGGCATCGGCCCGGTCTTGGTAGCCGGCCCTCTCGTCGCGTGGATTGTCGCCGCGCTCGAGGGCGCCGTCGTGGTCGGCGGAGTGAGCGCGCTCGGCGCGGGACTCTACAGCATCGGCATTCCCAAGGACAGCGTCGTGAAATACGAGGTGGCGCTCAAGTCCGACCACTTCCTCCTCCTGGCCCACGGCACGGCGGACGAGGTGGCCAAGGCGAAAGAGATTATCGAGACGACCCGTCCGGTGGACGTCGCGCTGCACGCGGCCGAACGCGGAGAACACGTTGGGGCGGGTGCACGATGATCCTGCGTGAAGCTCTCGGCACCGAGATTCTGCCTCAGCCGTGAATGCAGGTAAAGGAGGCGTCATGCGGAAGCTCTCACTTGTGGTCTCGGCGTTGTTTCTGACTCTTTCAGCGGCGGTCGCGCTTGGGCAGACGGTGAGGGTCAATTGGCACGTCCATGCCCCGTTCGGGGACTACCACACTTATGCATGGGCGGACGCCAAGGACAAAGGGCCTGCCTTCTACACCCAGTGGGTTCGCCACGACGTCGACGGCGAAATGACCTCGAAGGGACTTCGCCAGGTGGCGGCCAACCAACATCCCGATCTGTACGTTTACTATCACATGGTCACACAGGATTACATCGGCACACGGACGACCTACGGCGGCTTTGGTTGGGGAGATGACGAGTGGGGCTCCTGGGGCGGGGATGACGACATGGGAGACATGGGCATGGGGCAGGGCATGCCCCGAACCCGGGCTGTCCCTCGCATGATGGGCATTCTCACCGTCGACCTGATCGATGTCAGCCACAAACAGCTGGTGTGGCGAGGCCAGGCGACAACCGACGTGGTCTCGACCACTCAAAAGGGCGATGAGCAACAGGTCCACAAGTCGATCGAGAAGATGTTCACACAGTTTCCGCCCAAGAAACAGTAGCCGTCGGCGTGGTGCGCATGATGGGCGTCGTCTGATCGACGCCTGGCCGAAGCTGAACAACCGGGTCCGCCAGAGAGCCGGCGCGGGCTCGGCCTGCGCGGGCTCGGTCTGCGCGGCCTGCAGCGTGGCCGTGAACTGGAAGCCGCGCGCCCGCCTCCATCACGCCACGCGCGCGATTCGGGTGGAGCCACTTCCGCTCGTCTTTCCCTCGTCCCCCGTCCCTCATCCCTCGTCCCTTCACCTCCCGAACCCCGCCGGCAGCGTCA
>JAJXZZ010000403.1 GCA_021779795.1 Acidobacteriota bacterium
ATGGGCAACGCGGTCGACGGGCTGAAGGCGTTCGGCTGGGCCGAGACGCTCGACAACGACCACGGCGGCGTCGCGGCGGCCATCGACCGGTTCGTTCTCGCCGGCGGGTGTAACCAATCGTCGCGTCCCTGAATCCCTAGCCCCAAGTATTCCTGCCGGCCGTCGATCGCGCCGGTACTTGTGCTTCTCTTCACAAGCGCGCGCCGGGATGTCGCCCCGCCGCCGCCGCCGGGTTCGCCATGATGACGACGGTTTCCAGAAGACGGTTCCTGCAGATCTCGGGCGCGACGGCCGGGCTGGCCGCGGCCGGCACGATGGCCGGCGGCCTGTCCCGCCGGGCGGCGGCGGCTTCGGAGAAGGGCATCCGGACCGTCCCCACCTACTGCGACGTCTGCTTCTGGATGTGCGGGGCGATCGCCACGGTCAAGGACGGCCGGCTGTGGAAGATCGAGGGGAACCCGGCCGACCCGCTCAGCCGCGGGCGGCTCTGCCCGCGCGGCACGGGCGGCGTCGGCGCCCACTTCGACCCCGACCGCCTGAAGGCCCCGCTCATCCGCCGGCAGAAGCGCGGCCAGGAGGAGTGGGTCCAGGTCACCTGGGACCAGGCGCTGGGCGTCGTCGCCGGGAAACTCGAGAAGATCAAGGCCGAGTACGGCCCCGAGGCCGTGGCGCTGTTCTCGCACGGCATCGGCGGCGCCTTCATCCGGCACACGTTCAAGGCGTTCGGGACCCCGAACAGCACCGCCCCCTCGTTCTCGCAGTGCCGCGGCCCGCGCGACGTCGGCTTCGCCTACACGTTCGGCGACGAGGTCGGCTCGCCCGAGCGGACCGACATCCGCAACTCCCGGTGCCTGGTGCTCATCGGCTCGCACCTGGGCGAGAACATGCACAACACGCAGGCGCAGGAGTTCGCCGAGGCGGTCGGCGCCGGCGCGTCGATCATCGTCGTGGACCCGCGGTTCTCGATCGCCGCGAGCAAGGCCAAGCACTACCTCGCGATCAAGCCGGGCACCGACCTGGCGCTGCTCCTCGCCTGGATGAACGTGATCGTCACCGAGGGGCTCTACGACAAGGAGTACGTGGACGCCTACGGCTACGGCTTCGACGCCTTCAAGGCCGAGATCGCCGCCGCCACGCCCGAGTGGGCCTACGCCGAGACGGGGATCGAGCCCGAGGTCATCCGCGAGACGGCCCGCGAGATGGCCAGGCACAAGCCGGCGACGCTCGTGCACCCGGGCCGCCACACGGTCTGGTACGGCGACGACATGCAGCGCAGCCGCGCCATCGCCCTGCTCAACGCGCTGCTCGGCAGCTGGGGCCGGCGGGGCGGGTTCTGGACGGCGGAGCCGATGAACGTGCCGGGCTACCCCTACCCGCCGTACCCGAAGCCGCAGCGGGGGAGGGTGGACCAGGAGAACGGCCGGTACCCGCTGGCGACCGAGCCGGTGACGACCGCCATCCGCGAGGCCACGATCACCGGCCAGCCGTACCCGATCCGGGGCTGGGTGGTCTACGCGACCAACCTGATCTACTCGTTGCCCAACCCGCAGGAGACCATCCGCGCCATCCAGGCGCTCGACCTGCTGGTGGTCATCGACGTCGTCGGGAGCGAGATCGCGGGCTGGGCCGACGTCGTGCTTCCCGAAGCCGTCTACCTCGAGCGCCACGACGAGCTGAACGTCTCGTGGTTCCGCGACCCGTTCGTCGGCCTGCGCCAGCCCGTCGTCCACGCGCCGCACGCCCAGAAGCCCAACTGGTGGATCGCGCGCCAGCTGGCGATCAAGCTGGGCCTGGGCGCCTACTACCCCTGGACGACCATCGAGGAATACCTCGACCGCCGGCTGGCCAGCGCCGGCCTGAGCTTCGAGACGCTCAAGCGCCAGGGGATCATCCTCGGCGAGAAGAAGCCGGTGTTCTACGACGAGGGGCTCACCCCCGAGTTCCCGACCGCGTCGGGCAAGATCGAGTTCTACTCGAACGCGCTCCGCGACCTGGGCGCCGACCCGGTGCCGAAGTACACGCGGCCCGAGGCGCCGCCCGAGGGCTCGTTCCGGCTGCTGTTCGGCCGGGCGCCGATGCACACGTTCAGCCGGACGCAGACCAACCCCATCCTGCACGACGGGATGCCCGAGAACGAGTTGTGGGTGAACGCCGACGTGGCCGCCCGCCTCGGCCTCGCCTCGGGCCAGTTCGTCCGCGTCCGCAACCAGGACAACGTCGTGAGCAACCCGGTCCGCGTCAAGGCCACCGAGCGCATCCGGCCCGACTGCGTCTTCATGGTCCACGGCTTCGGGCACACGTCGAAGATGCTCACGCTCGCCTACCGGAAGGGCGCGAGCGATTCGGAGCTGGTCACGCGGTACGTCACCGACCCGGTCATGGGAGGCACGGGGATGAACGTCAACTTCGTCACCATCGAGGCGGAGGCGTAGGGCGATGGCGCGTTTCGGCATGGTGATCGACACCCACAAGTGCGTCGGCTGCACCGACTGCGTGGTCGCCTGCAAGACCGAGAACCAGGTGCCCGACGGCCTGAACCGCGACTGGATCGCGTACGAGACGACCGGGAAGAGCCCGACGCCGCACCTCGAGATCCGGAGCGAGCGCTGCAACCACTGCGACAACCCGCCCTGCGTGTCCTGCTGCCCGACCGGCGCGAGCCACGTGGACCCGCTGGGGCGCGCCGTGCTGGTGACGCCCGACATGTGCATCGGCTGCAAGGCGTGCCTCGCCTCGTGCCCCTACGGCGCCCGGTTCGTGAACCCGGCCGGGTACGCCGACAAGTGCACGTTCTGCATGCACCGCGTCAAGGACGGGCTCGACCCGGCATGCGTGTCGGTCTGCCCGACGCACTGCATGACGTTCGGCGACCTGGACGACCCGAACAGCGAGGTCCGGCGCCTGCTCGCCTCGCGGCCCTCCTACGCGCTGAACACCGCGGCGGGAACGGAGCCGAGGATCTTCTACCTTCGGTAGAAAGTACGAAGTACGAAGTGCGAAGTACGAAGTACGAAGTAGGGATGAGGGGGGCGATGACCGAGCTGGTACTGACACGACACAACGAGCTGATCGACCCGGTGGTCCGGGTCTGGGCCTGGCAGATCCCGGTCTACCTCTTCCTCGGCGGGTGGGTGGCCGGCATGATGATCAT
>JAJXZZ010000030.1 GCA_021779795.1 Acidobacteriota bacterium
GCGTCACCGTCAACGGCCAGACCGTCCGCGAGCTCGGCACGCGCGCCGACCCCGCCGCCGACGACATCCGCGTGGACGGCCGCCGGCTCGATCGGCCGGCGCGGCGGATCTACCTCCTGCTGAACAAGCCGCGCGGCTACGTGACGACGCGTTCGGACCCGCAGGGGCGGCCGACCGTGCTCGACCTGGTGCCCGGCCTCCACGACTACGTCTACCCGGTCGGGCGCCTCGACTACGAATCGGAAGGGCTGCTGCTGCTCACCAACGACGGCGACCTGGCGGCCGCCCTCACGCACCCGAGCCACGAGGTGCCGCGCGAGTACCACGCCCGCGTGCGCGGCACGCCCGACGCGCACGCCGTCCGGCGCCTCGCGCACGGCATCGTGATCGACGGCCGCCGGACCGCGCCCGCCGAGGCGGCGCTGCTGGCCTCCAGCATCGGGCTGCACCACGACCAGGCGCTGCTGTCGATCACGATCCACGAGGGGCGGACGCGGCAGGTGCGCAAGATGTGCGAGGCGATCGGCCACCCGGTGGTCCGCCTGCGGCGCGTCCGCATCGGCCCGCTCGCCGACCCGTCGCTCAAGACGGGCGCGTGCCGCGCGCTCACGGCGAAGGAAGTCCAGGCGCTGCGGAAGTCGGCTCTTGGCTCCGAGCCGAGGGGTTAGAGCCGAGAGCCGTCCTTGATCATTCCCGTCCAGAACCTGATCAGCGCCACGATCTCGCCCGTCGTGGCCGGCCGGTCCACCTCGGCGTGGCTGACCAGCGGCGTGAGCAGCACGTGCACCGTCGTGTAGGGCTCGAGGTGCTGGGCCAGGCGCAGCGTCTCGATGGCGGGGACGACGTTGTCCTCGACGCCGTGGAGCAGGAAGACCGGCGCGTCGGGAGCCGGCGACTCGTCGGGGGAGAGGGCCGGGTCGTCGCCGAGATTCCGGATGTGCGGCAGCAGCATCGGCCCGAGCACCTTCGTGTCCCGCTCGTTGACCAGGTGCAGGAACGTCCGCGCCGGCTCGGGCAGCGACTGCTCCTGCGCGCGGGCGCTGGCGAACGCCCGGTCCGCGTCCTTCGTGTCGAACAGCGCCAGGTGCGACGCGTGGAGGAACGTGAGAATTCCCTTCCGCAGCCCGTCCACCTGGTCGGGCGGCACCAGGTGGGCCGCCAGGTCGAGCGTCACGATCGCCACGCCGTAATCGTGGGGCGGCGGCACGGCAGGCGGGTTGACGATCCCCGGCGCCGGCGGCTCGACCCCCGAGCAGAGGTACCGCACGACCCGCTGGAAGTTGGCGTGGCCGCCGAACGAGAAGACGAACGCGAGGCGGCCCTTCAGGCTCGGGCGCCCCGCGGCGACGACCGACAGGCCGCCGGCGAAGCTGATCCCGGCCAGGCCGATCCCGTGCCCCCGCGTCAGGTCCGTCTGCTTCGAGAACCAGAGCGCGGCGTCCTCGATCATGTCGGTCGATCGCGGCGTGACCTCGTACCGGCTCAGGTCGGGCAGCTCCGGCGTCAGCACGATGAAGCCGCTCTCGGCCCAGTTCCTGGCGAAGGCCACCAGCCGCGGCTCGTCGATGCCGAGCGCGTTGACGCCCGGCGTCAGCAGCATCGCCCCTTCGGTGTGCGTCTTCGGCGTGTACAGCTTCGCCCTGAGCGGGCCATAGCGCGAGGGGACGCGGGCGGCGCGCTCGGCGATGGCGTCGGTCTCGAGGGCCGCCAGCGTCGGGTGCTGGCGCTCGAGGCCGGCCGACCGGATGATGAGCGACGTCGCGCGCACGTAGGGACGCACGATCGCCCGCGCGCCCAGGAGCACGGCGGCGGCGGCGAGCAGGGCGACAACCCAGCGGGTGGGAGAGCGCATGCAGGGATGTTACACTGTCTCTCCGTCTTACGCCCTGCGCCCTGCGCCTCACGCCTTACGCCTGACGCCCGTGTCACGCGTTCCACGTGAGCCTCGAGCCAGGAGCCGCGAGTCGACAGCGTCGGTTGCAGGGCGTACGGTGTCAGTCGCAGGGCGTACGGCGTCAGCCGCATCATGGAGAAGTTTCTGATCATCGCCATCGACGGCCCCTCCGGCGTCGGCAAGGGGACCGTGGCGCGGGCCGTGGCCGCCGCGCTCGGCTACCGGCACGTCGACACGGGGGCCATGTACCGCGCCGTTGCCTGGCGCGCGCTGAAGGACGGCGTGGCGCTCGGCGACGAGCCGGCGCTCGGCGCGCTGGCCGCGCGGCTCGACATCGACGCGTCGGAGGGCAGCGTGAAGGTGAACGGCGTGGAGGTCGGCGGCGAGATCCGCACGCCCGAGATGGACGCGGCCGCCTCGCGCGTCGCCCGCGTCGCCGGGGTGCGGGCCGCGCTCGTCGCCCTGCAGCGCCGCGTCGGCGCCGCCGGCGGCGTGGTCATGGAAGGACGGGACATCGGCACGGTCGTGTTTCCGGCGGCCGACGTGAAGATCTACCTCGACGCTTCGGCCGAGGAGCGCGCCCGCCGCCGCGTCCACGACGCCGGCCGCGGCGAACCCCGCGACCCCGAGCGGGTCGCCTCCGAGATGGCCGCCCGCGACCGCTCGGACCGCACGCGCGACGTGGCGCCGCTCGCGGCCGCGGCCGACGCCCATCTCATCGACACCACCGCGCTGTCGATCCAGCAGGTCGTGGACCGCGTGCTCGCCATCGCCCGCGCGGCGGCCTGAGCGCCGCCGCGGGCCCCGTCTCGGCGTGCCGCCTCGACGTGCCGCTCACGCCCGCTTCTTGCGGGGGCGCGGCGGGTGGGTCCGCTCGGGATAGTCCTCCGACGAGGCCGGATCGAGCTCCCACCGGTGGCGGTCCCGGCTCTCGATCTTGCCGGTGCTGGACAGTTCCTCCCCGTCCGCGTACTCCACGCCCAGCGCGCGCCCGACCTCGTCAACGACCGTCTGTCCGGGCGTCGGGTTGTCGCCGCCGGGCGCTTCGTCGCCCACGCTGTAGGCCGACACCCAGTCGGCGTCCACGTCGCCGGCGGTGAGGCCCGGGTTCGTCTCGTGGTGCTCGCGCTGCCGGATCTCGAGTTCCGCGCGGCCGCTGCGGGCCGCCGAGGGCCGCATCTCCATTCCCAGCGAGGACGGGGGAGCCAGGGGAGCCTCCGCCTCGGGGGCCCCGACCGGCTGGGCCGGGTCTGCCTGTCGTGAAGGGCGCGGCTTGGGGCGCGCCGGAGGCCGGGTCGCCGACCGTGCGGACCGGCCGCGTGGCGCAGGACCAGGCCGCCCCGACCGGGTGGCTGGATGGGATTTCGCCATCGGATGGTCCTTTCGCTTTCTTGACAGGGCGCCGATAAATGTCCTAAAATGTGTTGCTTATCGCCACAGAGCGATTCGTAACCTCAGCCCGCCGGTGCTGCGAACCGGCAAATCTCGACAGAGGAGGACCCGCAACACCATGGCGGACGTCAACAGCAACAACAGCCCGAACCTGGCGGCGGAGGGGTCGACCAACCCCGAGGGCCAGCACGAAGGAGGTGAGCCGACACCTACGACCGGGACCCCGATGGAGCCCGGCGACCAGCTCGACGCGGATTCGGCCGAATATGCCAAGCTCCTCGACTTCTACGATAGCAGCTTCCGCAACATCGCGGAAGGCGAGGTGGTCAAGGGCACGGTCCTGAAGGTCACCGAGTCCGAGGTCATCGTCGACGTGGGGTACAAGTCCGAGGGCATCATCGGCGTCCAGGAGTTCCTGGACGAGAACGGGCAGGTCACCGTTCAGCCCGGCGACATCGTGGACGTGCTGCTCGAGCGCACCGAGGACCGCGACGGCTACGTCGTCCTCTCCCGCGAAAAAGCGGAGAAGATGAAGATCTGGGACGACGTGGAGAAGGCCTACGCCGACCGGAAGGTCGTCATCGGCCGCGTCATCGAACGGATCAAGGGCGGCCTGGCGGTGGACATCGGCGTGCGGGCGTTCCTGCCCGGCTCGCAGGTGGACGTGCGTCCCGTGCGCAATCTCGACGCGCTGCGCGGCCAGGAGCTGCGGATGCGCGTGATCAAGGTGAACAAGAAGCGGGGGAACATCGTCCTCTCGCGGAAGGTCCTCCTCGAGGAAGAGAACGCCGAGAAGAAGAAGCACACGCTCGAGACGCTGGCCGACGGGAAGATCCTGCGCGGCGTGGTCAAGAACATCACCGACTACGGCGCCTTCATCGACCTCGGCGGCATCGACGGCCTGCTGCACATCACCGACATGTCGTGGGGCCGCGTCGGCCACCCGTCCGAGCTGTTCAAGGTCAACGACGAGATCGACGTGATCGTGCTCAAGTACGACGCGGCGACCGAGCGCGTCTCCCTCGGCTACAAGCAGCTCTCCTCCGACCCGTGGTCGGTGGTGGCCGAGCGGTACCCGGTGGGCATCCGCGTGAGCGGCAAGGTGGTGAGCCTGACCGACTACGGCGCCTTCATCGAGCTCGAGCCGGGCGTCGAGGGGCTGATCCACGTCTCGGAGATGTCGTGGAGCAAGCGGGTCAAGCACCCGTCGAAGATCCTCAACGTGGGCGACACGGTCGAGGCGCTGGTGCTCGGGCTCGACCCGCAGGCGCGGCGCATCTCGCTCGGCCTCAAGCAGATCGGGGCCAACCCGTGGCAGGAGCTGGCCGGGCGCTACCCGGTGGGCTCGCGCATCGTCGGCAAGGTGCGCAACCTGACCGAGTTCGGCGCCTTCGTCGAGGTCGAGGACGACATCGACGGCCTGATCCACATCTCGGACATGTCGTGGAGCAAGCGCGTCAAGCACCCGTCCGAGGTGCTGAAGAAGGGCGACAAGGTCGAGGCGGTCGTGCTGAACATCGACGCCGAGAACCAGCGCCTGTCGCTCGGCCTCAAGCAGCTGGCGACCGACATCTGGGACGAGTTCTTCTCGCGCCACCAGGTCGGCGACACGATCGAGGGCAAGGTGGTCCGGCTGACCAACTTCGGCGCGTTCGTCGAGCTGGCCGAGGGAATCGAAGGGCTGATCCACGTGTCGGAGTTCGACGAGTCGCAGGCCGGCGGCGAGAAGATCGACCTGGCCGTGGAGCAGACCTACCCGATGAAGATCATCAAGCTCAGCCCGACCGAGCGGAAGATCGGGCTGAGCATCCGCGCGCTGCGGCTCGACCAGGATCGCGCGGACTGGCAGCACTACACCGACGGCGGCAGCGTCGGCGCGACGATCGCCGAGCACCTGAAGAACTTGCAGTAGGCAATCGGCGGTCGGCGGTCGGCAGTCGGCGGTCGGCAGTGGATCACGCGTGACACCCAGCCGACCGCCGACAGCCGACAGCCGGCCGCCGATTGCATCCGTGCCCGTTCCAGTAGGAGGAGAGGCTGTGATCCCAGGGGGCAGTATGACGAAAGCGGAACTCGTGGAGGAGGTCTCCCGGGTTTCGGATCTCACGAAGAAGCACTCGGAGGTCATCGTCGACACCGTCTTCAAGAGCATCATCGACGCCCTCCAGCGCGGCGAGAAGATCGAGCTTCGCGGTTTCGGCAGCTTCCGGTTGCGGCGGCGCGAGCCGCGCAAGGGGCGGAACCCCAAGACCGGCGACCGGGTGGACGTGCCGCCGAAGAAGATCCCCTATTTCAAGCCGGGCAAGGAACTCAAGGAGCTGATCAACCGGACCGAGAGCCCCGAGGGCGCGGTCGAACCGGCAGGCGGCGGCGAGGCCCCCGTCCCCGGCCTCTGATCGCTCGTCTTTCACGAAAGGCTCACGTGGAACGCCTCTGGTCTCCCTGGAGGCTCGCCTACGTCAGCGGCGGCGAGTCCAACGGCTGCGTCTTCTGTGACGCGCAGGCCAACGAGCAGGCCGCGACCCTCGTCGTCTTCGGCGGCGTCACCTGCTTCGTCATCCTCAACCTGTATCCCTACAACAACGGCCACCTGATGGTCGTGCCCCGCCGGCACTTCGCGTCGCTGGCGGACGCCACGCCCGAGGAGCTGGCCGAGCTGATGCGGCTGACGCGCGGCGCCGAGATGGCGCTCACCGAGGTGTATCACCCGCAGGGGTTGAACGTGGGGATGAACCTCGGCCGGGCGGCCGGGGCGGGCGTGGCCGACCACATGCACGTGCACGTGGTCCCGCGCTGGGCGGGGGACACCAACTTCATGTCGGTCCTGGGCGACGTGCGAGTGCTGCCCGAGGCGCTCGAAGAGACGGCGTCACGGCTCAGGCCGGTGTTCGGAAAGATCCTCGCTGCTGCGCAGGACTGAAGTCCTGCGCCGACCGATGTTCCAGGGCCGCCCGGTCGGTGCCCGGGCCGTGGCGGTGCTGCCTTGAAGCAACGGTCACCGCAGGGCTTCAGCCCTGCTTAACTCGATACCCGAGCCCCGTGATCTTCGCCTTGACCGCTTCCAGGTCGGCCTGGCCCTCGTCAAACGTCACCGTCACCCGCTCGTCCTTGTGCGACGCCTCGACCGCGGTGACTCCCGGCAGCTTGCCCACGGCCCGCTTGACGGCGTTCTCGCAGCCGCCGCAGGTCATTCCCGTCACGTGAAGCGTTTCAGTCATACCTACTAGGATACAGAAATCGGGGGACGGGAAGAGGAGTCGGAACTGACGCAGTCGATCGGACCTGACGCTGGGGGGTCGGAACTGACGAATGTCAGTCGGGATCGACCCCCGGGCGCAGCCTCCGACTTCTGGGCGCAGCCTCCGACTTCTGGGCGCAGCGTCCGACTTCAGTGCGCCGCCCCCGATTACGAGAGCAAGTTCTTGGCGATCGTCTGCAGCTGCATGTTCGACGTGCCCTCGTAGATCTGCCCGATCTTCGCGTCGCGGAACAGCTTCTCGACCGGGTAGTCCTTCACGTAGCCGTAGCCGCCGTAGATCTGCACGGCGAGCGACGTGACGTGCTCGGCCACCTGCGACGAGAACAGCTTGCACATGGCCGCCTCCTGGAGGAACGGCTTGCGCGCGTCGCGCAGGCGCGCGGCGTTGTAGACCATCAGGCGGGCGGCCTCCAGCTCGGTGGCCACCTGCGCGAGCTGGAACTGCACGGCCTGGAACTCGCCGATCGCCTTGCCGAACTGCTTGCGCTCCTTGGTGTAGGCCACGGCGTGGGCGAGGGCGCCGCGCGAGAGGCCGATCATCTGCGCGCCGATGCCGATCCGTCCCTCGTTGAGCGTCTCGATCGCGACCTTGTACCCCTTGCCGACCTCGCCGAGCACCTGGTCGGCCGTCACGGCGCAGTCCTCGAGCAGCAGCTCGCACGTGCTGCTGGCGCGGATGCCGAGCTTGTCCTCCTTCTTGCCGACGACGAACCCGGGCGCGCCCCGCTCGATGACGAACGCGGTGATGCCGCGGTAGCCGGCCTCGGGGTTCACGTTGGCGAAGACGATGAAGACGTCGGCCTCGTTGCCGTTGCTGATCCAGAGCTTGCGGCCGTTGATCACGTAGCCGCCGTCGCGCGCGGTGGCGCGGGCCGCCATGGCAAAGGCGTCGCTGCCGGAGCCGGCCTCCGACAGGGCGTAGGCGCCGACCGACCGGGACGCGAGGGCCGGCAGGTAGCGGCGCTTCATCGCGTCCGAGCCCCAGCGCATGAAGGCGTTGGAGACCAGCGTGTTCTGGACGTCCACCAGCAGGCCGATCGCCGGGTCCACCTGCGACAGCGCCTCGACGGCGAGCACCGAGTGGAAGAAGGTGGCGCCGGCCCCGCCGAACGTCTCCGGAATCTCGATGCCCATCACCCCGAGTCCGAACAGCTCGTCCACGAGCGTTCGCGGCATCTTGGCGTGCTCGTCCATCTCGCGGACGAGCGGGCGGACGCGCTGGTCGGCGAACTCCAGCACGCTGTCGCGGAAGAGCTGCTCGTCCTCGGCGAGCGCGGTGAGCGGAACCCCGGTTTCGAACGTTTCTTTGGACACAGGCGGTCTCCTGATGAGAAGACAAGATGGTATCATCAAGCCGATCCCCTATGCGCGGTCTTTCCTGGCTCGCATCGGCGGTCGTGCTCGGCGCCCTGGCGGGGCTCCAGGCGACCCCGCCGCTGGCCGCGGCCGCGCCGCAGGCCGTCCCGCCGCCAGCCCGGCCGGCGGCGCCGCAGAAGCCCGGCCAGGTGCCCACCTTCCGGGCCGGCGTCAACTACGTGAGCGTGGACGCGATCGTCACCGACCGCGCCGGCCGGCCCGTCGGCGACCTGGGCCCCGGCGACTTCGAGGTGACCGAGGACGGCCGGACGCAGAAGATCGAGACCTTCAAGTACCTCGCCGTGGACGGCCAGCCGACGCCGGGCGAGCCGGTGCCGAGGGAGATCCGGTCCGAGTACGACGAGGAGTCCGAGGCGGCCCGCCCCGACGTCCGGCTGTTCGTGATCTTCCTCGACGACTACCACGTCCGGCGGAGCTCGGCGATGGCCGTCAGGCCCGCCCTCACCGCGTTCGTGCGCAAGATGATCGGCCCCTCCGACCTGTGCGCGATCATGTACCCCGAGATGCCCGTCAGCTCGGTGCTGCTGACGCGCAACCAGGACGCGCTGCTGTCGGCCATCCAGCACTTCGAGGGGCGGAAGTACGACTACCAGCCGCGGTACCCGTTCGAGGAGCAGTTCGCCAGCTACCCCGCGGCGACGGTCGAGCGGATCCGGAACGAGGTGAGCCTGTCGGCGCTCGAGTCGCTGGTGACGCACCTCGGGTCGCTCCGCGAGGGGCGCAAGTCGGTGATCCTGGTGAGCGAGGGGTACGCCGGCGTCCTGCCGGCGCAGCTGAACGACCCGATCGCCTCGATGCCGGGCATCGGGAACCCGGCGCGCCACGCGTCCGGCCTCGAGTCGATCGACGACCGGACGGCGTTCTTCGCGAGCCTCGACGTGGAGCAGCTGCTGCGCCCGGTGTACGACGCCGCCAACCGGAACAACGCCGCCATCTACGCGCTCGACCCGAGGGGGCTCGCCACCAGCGAGTTCAACCTGTCGGAGAACGTCGGCGGCGAGACCGACCGGCAGATGCTGCAGGCGACGCTCGACACGCTGCGCACGCTCGCCACGCAGACCGACGGCCGCGCCATCGTCAACCGCAACGACCTGGACGGGGCGCTGCAGCAGGTGGTCCGCGACGCGAGCGCCTACTACCTGCTCGGCTACAACTCGACGCACACGGCGCCGGACGGGAAGTTCCACGAGATCAAGGTCCGGGTGAAGCGGCCCGGCGTGCAGGTCCGCGCCCGGCGCGGGTACTGGGCGCTGACGCGGGAGGAGCTGGACAAGGCGCTGAAGCCGCCGCGCCCGCCCGTGCCCACCGCCGTGGACAAGGCGCTGGAGTCGATGGCCGCGCCCCGGCGCGGGCGCTACATCCGCGACTGGATCGGGACGGGCCGGGGCGAGGGCGGGAAGACCCGCGTGACGTTCGCCTGGCAGGCGCTGCCGCCCGTGCCGGGGCTCGAGCCCACGCCGGGCGTCTCCGTCACGCTCGAGGCGTCGCGCGGCGACCGCGTGTTCTATCGCGGCGCGGTCGGCGCCGCCGCGCAGGCTCCCGCGGGCGGCGGCCCGGCGTCCGGCGACATCCGCGAGGCGTCGGCGGTGATGTTCGACGCCGAGCCCGGTCCGCTGGAGTGCCGGATCGTCGTCAAGGGGGAGCGAGGCGAGACGCTCGACACCGAGCAGCGCAGCGTCACGGTTCCCGACCTCACGAAGGTCCAGGTGGCCCTGTCGACGCCGACGGTGTTCGCGAGCGCCAACGCGAAGGAGTTTCGGGCGCTGCTGGCGAACGCCGCGCCGACGCCAACGCCCAGCCGGGAGTTCCGCCGCGTCGAGCGCCTGCTGGTTCGCTTCGAGGTCTACGCGCCGGGCTCCGAGGCGCCGGCCGTCACGGCGCGCGTGCTGAACCGGCTGGGCGGCGGCATGGCCGACCTGCCGGTGCGGCCCCCGCAGCCGCCGGGCGCGTTCTACCAGCTCGACCTGCCGCTGGCCGGGTTCGCGCCCGGGGAATACCTGATCGAGGTGAAGGCCCGCTCGGCCAGCGGCGAGGCGACCGAATTGGTGCCGCTCAAGGTCTCGGGATAGCGTTCCCCATTCCTACCAGTCGTACCCGATCCAGAAGCTGAACCGGGCCTTGCGCCAGTCGGCGGCCGCGTCCGCGCCGAAGATCGCGTTCTCCCACCCCTTGTTGAACGTCGTCCGCCACGCCCAGTCGAAGTGCAGCGGCAGGCCGAGGATGAGCGTCTGGAGGCCGATGCCGTACGACGCCCGCGCGTCCTGCAGGCGGAAGCCGCTCACGGTGACCGGCGGATCGTAGATGGGGACGAGGTGGCCGGCCTCGTCGAGGCCGACGCCCGTCTGCCGCTGGTACGTCTCGGTGGACGACGAGGCGAACTTGAACCCCTGGTTGTCGAACCACCCGGCGCCGACGTCGAAGAAGAACACGCCGCGCAAGCCGCCGAGCACGCCGATCGGCGTCAGCATCGCCTGGATGATCGGGAACCGCAGCTCGGCGTTGCCCCAGACGGCGTTCTGGCCGATGAACTGCAGGTAGTCGTACCCCCGCATGTCCCCCATCCCGCCGAAGTAGGTGTAGTCGGGATAGCCGCCCCAACTCCGGAACCCGCGGAGGCGGAAGGCGAGCACGCCCGTGTTGACCAGCCGCTGGTAGTACCGCAGGTCGACGTCGACCGTCTGGCGCGACAGCAGCGAGCCGAGCTTCGGGGCCCCCTCGTACGAGAGCCGCATCGTGTTGCCGGCCAGCGGGCCGAACTCGCGGAAGACGGTGGTCTCCTGGATGAAGGACACGCCGATCGGCAGGAACGACGCGCCGAAGCCGAGCGAGGTCGCGCCCGGGAAGTACTGGGAGAGGTCGGCGACCTGCTGGTCGTTGTACGAGTCGCTCTGGTGGAAGAGCCCCGTCGACACCTGGATCCGGCGGTAGGTGTCGATCGGGTAGATGCCGAACAGGCTGCCGCCGACCACCGAGCGCGTGGCCTGCGCCATGTCGCGCGTGATGAAGGGCTGGAGCAGCGGGTCGTAGTAGTAGGGGTTGTTGCCGTAGTAGAACTGCTTCTGGTACACCCCCTGCACGGCCCACTGGAAGCGGCGCGACAGGTCGGTGTAGGCGCCGGCGAACGTCGTGTACTGCATGACGGCGCCGACGGTGAAGTCGAAGCGGTGGTCGCCGAGCACGTCGCTCATGCTGATGTCGGTGCCGCCGTAGAAGTCGCCGTTGTTGGTCACGCCGGCGGCGATGCTCGGGCGCCCCTCGAGGAACATCTTCTCGAACCGCTTCTTCGCCCGGATGTTGTCGGAGACGAGCGTGTGGCTGAGCGGCGCCTGGAAGTCGATGATCGGGCCCGGCGCCCCGAAGTCGGAAGCGGCCGCCGTGTGCAGCGGCTTGGCCAGGTCCAGCGCGTGCAGCCCGTACCGCGCCTTGAAGTAGGTGACGAACGCCACCCGCGTGGCCCCGCCGTCCTTGAGGACGACCGGCGAGAGGTTGCCGCCGACCGAGTCGGTGTACTGCTGGAGCGCGCCCGTCTTCAGGCTGAGCGTCCAGACGTTGTAGATGTTGCCGTTGCGGGCCACCTCCGGATCGATCGTCTCGTTCGGGTCGGTGGCCGTCGACGAGAACACGATCGTGTTCTCGTCGATGAAGGCGGCGGCCGCGTCGTCGTAGGTGCCGAAGGTGAGCTGCGTCGTCTTCCTGGTCGCCACGTCGAGGCGGAACAGCTTCTGGTTGCCGCTGATCCGCGCGAGGTAGACGATCGACCGGCCGTCGGGCGAGAACACCGGCGCGTAGTCGTAGAACTTGTCGTCGGTCAGGTTGGTGATCTCGCCGCTGTCGAGCGCGACCTGGAAGATGTCGCTCTTCGCGTCGCGGAGCGCCGAGAACACGATCGACCGGCCGTCGGGCGAGAAGCAGGGCGACTCGGGCTCGTCCACCGAGGTCAGGGGCAGGCGCCGGATGACCTTGCGCGAGACGACGTCCTCGATGACCAGCCCCTTGGACCGGCCGAAGCGGACGAAGTAGGCGAGCCGGTCGCCGCCCGGGCCCCAGGCCATCCACGGCACGGTGTTCCACCGCGTGCCCGGGATGGACAGGTACTGGAACCCCATGTCCTTGTCGAATCCCCTCGTCAGGTTGCGGACGACCTGGCCGTCCTTCGCCGAGGAGAGGATGATGTCGTACTCCTGGTCCCAGCGGTTCGCCGTGACGATGGCGAGCAGGTCGCCCGACGGGGAGGGCGCGGCCGACAGGGCGGCGGTGTAGTGCGTCTTGTCGGGGTCCGGCGCCAGGCTGCGCCCGTAGTCCACCGGCCGCTCCTTGTCGCGGAACGGCTTGAAGCGCTCCTTCAGGTACTTCTCGAACTGCTGGTCGAAGTCGTCGGCCTTCAGCTTGAACGCCTCCTCGTAGGCGCTCTGGCCGCCGCCGATGATCCCCTTGCGGACCGAGAAGAGGAACTGCCGGATCCCCTCCTTGCCCCAGCGCGCCTCCATGAACTCGTAGGCGGCGTGGCCCAGGTTGTAGACGAGGCGCGGGTTCGACGTGTCGCCGTAGCCCTCCAGCTTGCTCATCTTCGGCACGATGTCGGCGACGGCGGCGTCGCGCACCGTGGCCAGGTCGAGCGGCGTCCAGACGCCGGTCTCGTAGTCCGACAGCCCCTCCTCGATCCACAGGGGCTGCTCGCGGCCGATGAGCGCCTGGGGGATGATGTCGAACTCGAAGACGTGCGTCAGCTCGTGCGTGATCGTCCGGTAGAGCAGGTCGGGCGGCTCGTCGAGCGGCAGCAGCACCCGGTTGCGCGTCGGCTCGGCGAAGGCGGCCACGCCCTCCTGCACCGCGCCCGGGATCACGTTCTGCTGCTCGAACTCGATGTGCGTCTTGAAGAGGATGAGGGGGACCTTGAACGCCAGGTCGTGCTTGAGGTCGGCGCTGACCGACTGGTAGGCGCTCTCGGCGTACGCGGCGACCCGTTCGAGGTGCGGCTGCACGGCGGAGTAGTAATAGATCTCGAAGTGGTCCGTCGTGTAGATGTGCCAGTCGAAGTTCCCGTAATGGACCAGGTTCTTCCCGTAGTACGGGACGAACGGGTTCTCCTGCGCCCGCGCGGGCGGCGCGGACGCGGCGGCGGCCACGAACAGGAGACCGGCAATCCAGGCTGCACGACGTGCGCGCGGCAGGCGCGTACGCATAGCGTTCACCTCATGGGCCGGGGAATGCGGGCAGGGCGCGCCCCGGCATCGATTCGGCAATCTTACTGTCAGGCCAGCCGGGCTGCAACCGGCCGCCGGGGCGCCACGTCCGCCGCCCCGGGCCGGGCCGCGGCCGTCC
>JAJXZZ010000031.1 GCA_021779795.1 Acidobacteriota bacterium
GGCGCCTCGACGCTCTTGGCCCAAGCCCTGAGCCCTGAGCCCCCTCCTTGACCCGCCCCGGCCACAGCAGTAACCTTCGAGGCTGGCGGCACCCGTCAGAGGGCCAACTCCATGCTGTCACCCGGGTCGCGGCTCGGGCGCTACGAGATTCGCGAGCGCCTCGGCGCCGGAGGCATGGGGGAGGTGTATCGCGCGCGCGACCGCGAACTGCAGCGCGACGTCGCCATCAAGTTCCTCCCCGACCCGCTGGCGTCGGCGCCCGACCGGCTGGCGCGGTTCGCCGCCGAGGCGCGGGCGGCCTCGGCCCTGAACCATCCCAACATCCTCACCGTCCACGACGTCGGCGAAATCTCGGGCCGCCCGTTCATCGTGATGGAGTGCGTCGAGGGGACGACGCTGCGGCGCCTGCTGCAGGGACGGCCGCTCGCGCCGAAGACGGCGCTCGACATCGCCGTGCAGCTCGCCGACGGCCTGGCGAAGGCCCACGCGGCCGGCATCGTCCACCGCGACCTCAAGCCCGAGAACGTGATGGTCACCCCCGACGGCCTGGTCAAGATCGTGGACTTCGGCCTCGCCAGGGCGCGGCCCGCCGGGGTGGATGCGACCGGCGAGGGATCGGGATCGACCGAGACGGGCGCGCGCGAGACGGCCGGCGTCACCGCCGAGGGGGCGGTGATCGGCAGCGCCGGCTACATGTCGCCCGAGCAGGCGCGCGGCGAGCGCGTGGATCACCGCTCGGACCAGTTCGCGCTCGGGGCGATCCTCTACGAGATGGCGACGGGCCGGCGCGCGTTCAGCTGCCCGTCGTCGATCGAGACGCTGGCGGCCGTCATCGACCGCGAGCCCGCGCCGATCGCCACGGTGAACCCGTCGTTTCCGCCGCCCGCCCGGTGGCCGATCGAGCGGTGCCTGGCCAAGCGGCCTTCGGACCGCTACGCCGCCACCGAGGACCTGGCCCGCGAACTGCGCACGGTCCGCGACCATCTCGCCGAGACGACGTCGCTGCCGCCGGCGGCGTCGGGGTTGGCGCCGCGGCGGTCCAGGGCCGCGCGATGGAGACTGGCCGCGGGCGCCGCCGCGGCCGTGCTCGCGGTCGCGGCCGCCGTCGCGCTCGGTCCGGGTGCGTGGACCAGGTTGACCCGCGGACCGCTGCCCGGCGAGTTGCGGGTGGCCGTGCTGCCGGCCAGCCTGTCCGGCGCCGTGGCGGACTGCTGCGGCGGGCTGGCCGAGTACCTCTCGGCGCGCCTGGTCGACCTCGGCCGGTTCGACCGCCGGGTGTCGATCGTGCCGGCGTCGGAGGTGCGGGCGGCCGGCGTCGCCGCGCCGAGCGCCGCGCGTCGGGCGCTCGGCGCCACCCTGGCGGTGACGGTGGCCGTCAGCCGCGCCGGCGATCAACTGGCGGTCAGCGTCGGCCTGGCCGACACCGCCCGGGCGCGCCAGGTGGCCGGGAGCACGGCCAGCTTTCCGGCCGACCGCTTCTCGCCCGAGGACGTGGTGGACCTGATCGTGCCGCTGCTGGACGTGCAGTTGGCGGCGGGCGACCGGAGCGCATGGCGCGGGGCGGCGCCGGCGGTCGCCGAAGCCGGCGTGCTCTACGCGCGAGGGCTGGACCGCACGCCGTACCTGCAGGCCCAGGGCAAGCTCGAACAGTACGACCAGGCCCGGAGCCTCGAGTCGGCGGTCGAGCTGTTCAACGAGGCGATCAACATCGAGCCCCGCTACGCCGCCGCCCACGCGGCGCTCGGCGAAGCCCGGCTGCGCCTCTACCGCCTCACCCGGAACCGCGAGGACCTGGCGCTGGCCGGGCAGTCGGCCCGGCAGGCGCTGGGCATCGACGACACGCGCCCGGGCGCCTGGCTGACGCTCGGCATGGTCTTCGCGCAGCAGGGGCAGGTCGCCGAAGCCACGCGGGCCTTCGACGCGGCGATCGCGCGCAACCCCATGGGATCGGAGACCTACCGGGAGCTGGGGCTGGCCTGGCAGCGGGCCGGACTCTGGGACCGGGCCGAGACGGCCTACCGGAAGGCCGTCGAACTCAGGCCGGACGCCTGGCCGAACTTCAATTACCTCGGGTCGTTCCTCTTCGCCCGCCGGCGGCTGCCCGAGGCGGAAGCCGCGTTCAAGCGCGCCCTCGCGCTCGCGCCCGACAACGCGCGGGTCTGGTCGAACCTCGGCGGCGTCTACCTGGCCGAGCAGCGATGGGGCGACGCGGAGACGGCGCTGGTCGCCGCGAGCCGGCACGGGCTGTACGGCCCGGCGCTCTCCAACCTCGGGTATCTCCAGATGCAGGCGCGGCGCCAGTACGCCGCGGCGGCGCGGACCTTCGAGCAGGCGACCGAGGCCTCGCCGCGGGACGCGCGCATCTGGCTCAACCTGGCGGCGGCGCGACAGCGCGCCGGGCAGGCGGCGGGGGCGACGGAAGCCTATCGGCGAGGCGCCCGCCTGCTCGAAGAGGAGCGCCGGATCGACCCGGGCAATCCCGCGACGCTCGTGGCGCTGGCCACGTGCTACGCCGGCACGGGCGACGCCGCGGCGGCCAGGCGGGCGCTGGCCGAGGCGCTCGACGGCTCGGTCTCGCTCGACGACTGGACGGGCGTCGTCGGCGTGCTGGAGAGCCTCGGCGACAGGGAGGGAGCCCTGCGCCAGGTGCGGGCGGCGCTCGGGGCCGGCGTCGGACCCGAGGAGTTCGAGCAGGATCCCGCGCTCGACCGCCTCAGGAAGGACCCGCGCTTCGCGGCGCTCGTGGGCGCGCGGACACGCGCCACGCAGGGCGGCCGACGGTAGCTCATGGAAGGAGGAGGCGATGGCAGGGAAATACGACGTCTACGTCATCCAGGATGGCGACGAGTACTACGTCAGGCCCGGCGTGGTCATCGTGGACGGCGGCCCGGGCGGCAAGGTGAGGGTCCGCAACCTGACCGGCCTTCCGATCGAACTGGAGTTCCCCGCCGCCGTGGCGGCAGCCGGGCGCGTGCCGATCGCCGCGCGCGCCGCTGCGCACGTCCCGCTCGCCCCCGGCGCCGACGGCCTCTACGAGTTCGCCGTGGACGTGACGCTTCGCGAGGGCGTGACCAAGCGCGCGCTCGGCCACTCGTGGCCGAAGATCATCGTGGACCCGTAGGCGGGGCGCCGGCGGGCACGGCCCGATCGGGCGGCGCCGCGTGGTAGCATGAGGGCCGGTTGGCCGCGGCAGCGAGCGGCCCCCGTCGATCCACGCGTCCCAGATGCTCAGCCGGCCCCGACTGCCTCGCTCGGCCCTCTTTGCGCTCGCCGTCGCGCTGAGCGCCGTGACGGCGCTGGCGAGCGTGCTGTGGATGATCGCGGCCCGTCCGGCCGGGCCGCCCATCCTCGTCGAGCTGGGCTTCACCAGCACCTACCTGGGGTCCGAGCACGTCCAGCGGGTGGACAGCGTGTCGGCCGGCAGCCCGGCCGAGCGGGCCGGCCTGAGGCCGGGCGACCGGATCCGGGCCGTGGACGGCGTCGCGATCGCCGACTCCTCGACGATCAACGCGCTCTGGAGCCGGTACCGCCCGGGCGGCGCGGTGCGCCTCTCGGTCGTGCGCGGCGGCCGGCCGATCACGCTCACCGGGACGTTCCGGGAGGCCCCGCCGGTGTCGCCCGCGGCGACGCTGGCCCGGGAGATTCACGACTTCTTTCCGGTGCCGTTCGTGATCGTCGGGCTGGCCGTGCTGTTCCTGCGGATCGAGGACCCGCACGCCTGGCTGCTGGCGCTCCTGTTCGCGTGCATGGTGCAGACGCCCGGCGTGCCCAACGACTACTCGATCTACGGCCCGCGCCTGCGCGCGTTCGCGCTGGCCCACTCGTCGGTCTCGATCGGCCTGCTCGGCCCGATCTTCTACTTCTTCTTCACCGTCTTCCCGGCGAGGTCGCCGCTCGACCGCCGATGGCCCTGGCTGAAATGGCTGCTGATGGCCGGCGGCATCGCCTTCGCCCTTCCGGGCATCGAATCGGGCGGGCTGCGGCTGCCGCCCGGCCTCGCGGCGCTCGCCGGCGGCGCGCTCTCGGCGAGGATCCCCGTGGCGTTCGTGCTCGGCTGCTTCGTCCTCGGCCTGGTGGCGCTGGCCTCGACGGCCGCCACGAGCCGGGACGCCGAGGCGCGGCGCAAGATCAGGGTGCTCCTGTGGGGCACGCTCGCGGGCGTGCTGCCGGGCCTCGCGAACCTGGCGCTCGTCAACTTCACGACGATGAAGCTGCCGGAAGCCGTGGCGGTGCTCGTGCCGGTCTTCTCGTTCCTGTGGCCGGCCTCGTTCGCGTACGCCGTCGTCCGGCACCGCGTGCTCGAGATCCCGGTGCTCCTCAGGCGCAGCGCGCGCTATCTCCTCGTGCAGCGGGGGTTCATGCTCGTGGTCTCGGCGGTGAGCATCGGACTCACGCTGCTCTTCGCCTCCTGGCTCGTGCGCTACGTGCCGACCGTGGGCCGGGCGGCCGGCATCCTGCTCGGCGCCGGGTTCGGCACGGGGCTGCTGTGGGGCGGCGTGAACGTCCAGCGGCGGGTGAGCGGGCGGATCGACCGCGCCTTCTTCAGGAGCGCCTACGATGCCCGCGTCATCCTCGAGGACCTGGCCGAACGGGCGGGGACGGCCACCGACCGGGCGGCGATTGCGCGCCTGCTGGAGCGCCCTCTCGTCGAGGCCCTGCGCCCGACATGGCTGGCGGCCTACCTCGAGCGGGAGGACGGGAGCCTGGCGGCGGCCGCGGGCGGTCCGCCCGGCGGCCCGGTGACGCTCGCGCCGGGCGACCCGCTGGTCGCCGCGCTGGTCGAACGCGGCCGGCCCTGGGACGGCTCGTCGGCCGCGCTGGAAACGGGCGGGGAGGCCTCTCCGATCGCGTCGCTCGGCGCGGAGTGCCTGGTGCCCATCCTCGGACGCGGACGGCGGCCGGGAGGCCTGATCGCGCTCGGCCGGCGGCTCTCGGACGAGCCGTATTCGGGCGAGGATCTCCGCCTGCTGGCGTCGGTGGCGGCGCAGACGGCGACCGCCCTGGAGAACATCCGCCTCGCCGAGGAGATCGCGCGGCGGATGGAGTCGGAGCGGCGCGCGGCCCACGAAATGGAGATCGCCCGCAAGGTGCAGGCCCGGCTGCTTCCCGAGGCGCCGCCGGCGCTGGCGACGCTCGACTGCGCGGCCTGCTGCGTGCAGGCGCGCGTCGTCGGGGGCGACGCCTACGATTTCATCGACCTCGGCCCCGGGCGCGTGGGCTTCGTCCTGGCCGACGTGTCCGGCAAGGGGATTCACGCCGCCCTCCTCATGGCCAACCTCCAGGCGCACCTCCGCAGCCAGTGCGGCATCGCCCCGCTGGACCCGGTTCGGGTCATGTCCGAGGTCAACCGGCTGCTGTTCGGATCCACGGTCACCGAGCACTACGCGACGGTCTTCCTCGGGGTCTACGACGACGGGGCGAGGCGGCTGCGGTACGTGAACGGCGGCCTCAATCCGCCGGTGCTGCTGCGCGCCGGCGGCCAGACCGACCGCCTGGCGCCCACCGGGCCGGCCGTCGGCCTGTTCGAGCAGTGGCACGGCGAGGCGGCCGAGGCCGAGATCGCGCCCGGCGACCTGCTCGTCCTGTTCAGCGACGGCGTGACCGAGGCGATGCACGGCGACGAGGAGTTCGGCGAGCCCCGGTTCCTCGAAGAACTGGCCGCCTGCGGCGGCCGGCCGGCCGCGGACGTCGTGGCCGCCATCGTGGCGAGCGTGCAGGCGTTCAGCGCCGGCACGCAGTACGACGACCTGACGCTGGTGGTGGCCCGGGGCCGCGGGCTCGGGCCCGCGTGACGGGCGCGCGGGTGGTATACTGGCGCCGCTCCTCCATGCCCCCGCGGAGCCGCGTCGCCGGGCCTGTCGTGCTTGCCGAGAGGACCCTATGAGCACCACCCTGATCGTCCTGATCGTCCCGCTGCTGCTGGTCGTATGGGTCGTCGCGCTCTTCAACCGCCTGGTGGCCCTGCGCAACCAGACCACCAACGGGTGGCGGCAGATCGACGTGCAGCTCAAGCGCCGCCACGACCTCATCCCGAACCTGGTGAGCAGCGTGAAGGGCGTGATGGAATTCGAGCGCGACACGCTCACGCAGGTCGTCGAGGCGCGGGCGAAGGCGACGACGGCCACCGGGCCGGCCGACGCGGCCGTCAAGGAGGGGGCGCTGACCGCGGCGCTGGGCAAGCTGTTCGCGCTGGCCGAGAACTACCCGCAGCTGCACGCCAACGAGAACGTGCGGGCGCTGCAGGAGGAGCTGTCGTCCACCGAGAACAAGATCGGCTTCGCCCGGCAGTTCTACAACGACATCGCCACCAGCTTCAACACGGCGCAGCAGCGGTTCCCGGCCAACCTGCTGGCCTCGACCTTCGGCTTCAAGCCGGCGGAACTGTTCGAACTCGCCGACGCCGCCGAGCGGGCGGTGCCGGGCGTGGACCTGTCGATGAAGAAGTAGGGAGAGCCCTGCAACGCCGGCCCGGGCCGGCCCCCCGTACCCATGAACCTGCTGCAGCAGCAGGCGCGAAACCGCCGCCGCACCTGGATGGTGATGATCGTCTTCGTCGCCTTCCTGTTCCTTCTCGGCTACGGTTTCGACCTGTACTACCTCGGCACGTCGTTCCCCGTCGCGGGGCTGCTGGCGCTGGCCGTCGGCGCCGGGGCGGCGGCGGGCGGTTTCTTCGGCGGCGACCGCGCCGTGCTGGCCTCGTCGCACGCCGTGCCGCTCGACGAGGCGCTCGCGGCCGCGCCGTCTCCCGACGCCCGCCTCCGGCTGACGCAGGTAGACAACGTGGTCGAGGAGATGGCCATCGCGGCGGGCCTGCCCAAGCCCCGGGTCTACGTCATCCACGATCCCGATCCGAACGCGTTCGCCACCGGACGCGACCCGGCGCACGCGTCGATTGCCGTCACCGAGGGGCTCGTGAACGCGCTGACGCGCGAGGAACTGCAGGGGGTCGTCGCGCACGAGATGAGCCACGTCCGCAACTACGACATCCGCCTGATGACGCTGGTGGCGGCGCTGGTCGGCGCCATCGTCCTGCTGTCGGACTGGGCGGCGCGCGGTCTCTGGTTCGGCGGCGGGCGGAGGAGCCGTCGCGACCGGGACAGCGGCAGCCTCGGCGTCATCCTGCTCGTGGCCTGGCTCATCGGGATCGTGCTCGCGCCAATCGTCGGCCAGATGCTGGCGATGCTGGTCTCGCGCCACCGCGAGTACCTCGCCGACGCGTCGGGCGCCGAGTTGACGCGCAACCCGCTGGCGCTGGCCTCGGCGCTCGGGAAGATCGACGCGGCCGCCGAGCCCACGACGTCCATCAAGCGGGGAACCGCGAACTTGTGCATCGCCGATCCCCTCGCCCGCAAGGTCGGCCTGCGCGAGGGGACGATCGCCGACCTGTTCGCCTCTCACCCCCCGATGGCGAAGCGGATCGCCGCCCTGCGCGCCATGGCGTACGCGAAGCCGTAGGCTTGCCGCCCGGCGGTTCGCGGCAGCGGCGGACCGCTTGGGCCGGGGGAGCCGTTTCCGGAGACCACATGATGAAGAGCCCACGTAGAACCGTTCCGAGCGCAGCCCTGCTGGTCACCCTCCTGGCGGCCGCCGGCTGCGGGTCCGACCAGCCGTCCGCGCCGCCGCCCCGCCTCGTCGTCAACTCCGTGCAGGACCTGGCCGATCCTCCGGCCGGCACGACGACGCTGCGGTCGGCCGTGGCGCTGGCCCAGCCCGGCGAGACCGTGACGTTCGCGCCCGCGCTGGACGGCCAGACGATCGCCCTCACCATCGTCGGCGAGGCCCATTCGGTGCTGAAGGGCGAAACCTACTCCGGCATGTCCTACCTGGGCTACCAGGAGCGCGACTACGGGGCGTCGGCGATCTACGCCCGCAAGAACGTGGTCATCGACGCGTCGGCCCTGCCGCACGGCGTCACCATCCGGTGGGACGGGGGAGACGCGAGCCGGGCGCGGGTGATGGCGGTCTACGGCAACCTGACGCTCAGGAACGTCACGATCTCGGGCGGCCATTCCTACGCCGAGGCGCTCACCTCGGACACCCAGCCGTACACCCTCGCCCGCGGCGGGGGGCTCGCCGTATGGGGGACGCTCAGGCTCGAACACGCCACCGTGGCCGGCAACCGGTGCACCGGCGACACCGTCGGGAGCCGGGACCGCGGCACCTACGGCGGGGGCATCTACGCGAACGGGCTCGTGCTGACCGACAGCATCGTCAGCGGGAACACGGCCGTCGGCTACGGGGCCGCGGGCGGCGGCATTTACTCGGTCGGCGGCGCCGACAACATCGGCGGTGCCGGCAACGACACCTCGCTGACGCGCTGCACGGTGAGCGGCAACCGGACGACGGGCCAGCACTCCTACGGCGGCGGCATCTTCACCCTGTCGGGCGGGCCGAGCAACCTGGCGACGATGACGCTCACCAACTGCACCGTCGCGCGGAACCTGGTCGAGGACAATCCCGACCTCGCCGAATCGGGCCAGTTCTACTACCGGGGCGGCGGCATCTACATGGGCGGCGGGTCGCTGAGGCTGACGAGCACCACCGTGGCCGAGAACGCCGTCACCGGGCACCCGGCCACCTTCAGCGGCAGCCCGAACATGGGCGGCGGGGGCGTGGCGGCCACGATCGGCAACGCGCACACCGTCGAGTACGTGTGGCTCCAGAACTCGATCGTCGTGGGGAACACACTCAACGGCGCGGCGGAGGACTGGTTCACCGGGTCGATCCTCGACTTCGACAGCCAGGGCTACAACCTGGTCGGCGCGGTGGACTTCAGCCGCATCCTCGTGCCCGTGCCCGACTGGCTGATGCTCAGCCGGAAGCGGTGGCCGAAGGCCGGGGACCACGACGGCGTGACCATCGCCGAGGCGCTCGACGCGGCCAACGCCGCCACGCAGGCGTCGGTCGTCTCGGCGGGCCCCGACGCCGGGCAGCCCGCGGTGCTCTGGTACCCGCCGGCCGGCATGGCCGTGGACGCCGTTCCCGCCGCGCCCTGGGCCGTCACTTACGTCGATGCCGGCTACTCGGGCTTCGCCCTTCCCACCGACGACTTCCTCAACTTCGTGCTGGCCCAGGCGCGGACGGTGTACGGCTCCGTTCTGGGCAGCGACTTCGGCGCCGGTTTGGGCGACATGACGGGAACCACCTGGTACGGCCCGGCCGAGACCTGGCCGTCCAATCCCCAGAACGCCGGCTGGATCGCGTTCTGGCGCGACCTGGACGTGGCGATCGGGGGCCGGCTCGGCATGGCCGGCCTCAACGACGACTTCTGGGGGACCTTCACGTCCGGGCCGCTCGGCAGCCACGTCCAGATCACGGTCAGCCGCAAGACCGCGCAGTTCTCCCTGGTCGGGACCGACCAGGTGAACCACGTGCGCCCGGCTGGAGCGGCCGGCGACATCGGGGCGATCGAGCGCTGAACGGGGCGCCAGGGCGCCGGCCGGGGGAGAGCGCGGAAGGGATCTGGGACAACGTGCGCAACATTCCCTGCAGGACCGTCGGCGGACGGCCGATACCGTCTTGCAGAGGATGAACACCGATACCTCTCCTCCCGATGCGCCTGGCGGCGCCCGAGCGCCACGGCATCCGGCTGCCGACGCGAACGCCGAGACGGAACGCCTGCGCGCGCTTCTCGACCGGCAGCCCACCTGCCTCCTGCGCCTGCGCATGGACGGCCGCATCCTGGCGGCCAACGACGCGGCGCTGGCCCAGTTGGCCGCCCGAACGCTCGGGGAGGCCCTGGACCACGAATTTACGGACAGGCTGCGGACCAACCCCGAGGACCTCTGGCGGGACTTCGCCGGCCGCGTGCGCGCGAACGGCGCGGCCTCGTGCCGGTGCGTGCTGACCGACCTCGCCGGGGCCGATCACGACGTGCAGATCCAGGGCGTCCGCCAGGGCGGCCATCCCGATGGCGCCGACTCCATCATCGTGTCGGTGCGGGACATCTCGGCGATGGCCGGCCTCGAGCGAGCGCTCGAGGCGCAGGGCGAGATTCGGCGCGAGCTCGACCGGGCACGGGAGGAGTTGGAGCGGGCCGCGGCCGAGCGGCAGCGGCTGCTGGCGCGGCTCGCGGAACGCGAGGTCGAAGTGGGCCAGCTCTCCCGCATGCTCGAAGCCGACCGGGAGCGCCATCGGGCCCGTCAAGCCGGCGACCCGGCGCAGGTCGCGTCGCTGCTGGTCGTGGCCTCACGGTCGATCGCGATCGCGCGCAAGCTGGTGGAGGCCGGCGGCCGGCCCGACGGGCCGACCGCGCCGGGGCAGGAGCCCGGTCCCCCGGCCGGCGGGGGAAGGGAGGCCGTATGACGAAGGCATCGCGCCCGGCCGAAGCGGCGCCGGGCGCCCACCACGACGCGAACGCCGGGACGGAACAGGGCGGCGACACCGGGGAGCGGCGAGTCGCGCCCCGGCTGCCCGCCGCGCTCGTGCCCGCGATCGCGGGCGTTCGCCTGGAGTCGGTCGAGGGGGCCGTCGAGGGGCGGCTGGTCAACATCTCGACCAGCGGCGTGCTGGTCGAGTGCGGCACGCGAGTGAGAGTCGGCGGCGAAGTGACCATCCGCTTCGCCGGCACCTTCTCGCCGGCCGCGGCGCCGGCCCGCGCCGTCCGCACGGCGGTTTCCCAGATCGGCCAGGACGGGACGCTGCGCTACCAGGTCGGCCTCGCCTTCCTGTCGGCCATTGCCCTGCCCGACCCGGGAACCTCCGAGGGGCCAGGGAAGGTGAGCCGGCCCGCGACGCCGGCCGCGCGCGTCGGCGGCGCGCCGCGCAACCGCTGGTAGCGGCCGTCGCGGCCGGCCGGGATCAGTCGGCGGCCTCGCCGAGGTTCCTGTAGGTGTCGAGCACGTCTCGCTGCGAGATCACGCCTTCGAGCCTGCTGAAGTCGGCGCGGCTGACGACGGGAACGAGCCGCCAGCGGCCGACGTAGCGCAGCGCCACTTCCAGCGGGTGGTCGGGGTGCAGGCGGGGAGGCTGGTGCTCGGCCAGGACCGATTTCAGGTCCGAGGCGCCCTGGCCCTGCTCGCCCAGCCGATCCAGCTCCTTGAGGCTGATGCCGGCCCAGCCGCCCGAGGCCAGGCGGACGAGCATCGCGTCGGCCGACGCCGCCTTCATCTTCTCCCGCACGCCGTCCACCGTCTCCTCGTCGCCCACCACCAGTTCGGCGGCCGGCCGCATGGCGTCCTCGACGCGCAGGATGTCCTCCTCGCGCTGCTCCTCCATCGACGGCAGCTCCAGCCCGTCCTGCCTGGTCAGGACGTCGAAGATCGGCGTCGGCTGCAGGGCGCGCGAGACCAGGTAGGCCATCGTGTTGGCGACAAGGACGGGCAGGATGATCGAGTAGTTGCCGCTGACCTCGAGGACCATGAAGACCGACGTCATCGGCGCCCGCAGGAACCCGGCGAACAGCACGCCCATGCCCACCAGGGCGTAGGTGCCGGGCGAGGCGAGCAGCCGGGGCAGGAACACGTGCTCGGCGCCGCCGACCGCCGCCCCCAGCATGGCGCCGATGAACAGCGTCGGCGCGAACATGCCGCCCGGCGTCCCGCTCACGAACGACAGCAGCGTCGCCACCATCTTGAGGCCGGCCAGGATGGCGAGGAACTGCCACGTGAACTGGCCGTGCATCGCCTGGTCCATGTACTCGTAGCCCGCGCCCATCACCTGCGGGGCCCCCAGCCAGGCGATCAGGCCGATGAGCAGGCCGGCGACGGCGGGCTGGACGTAGCGCGTCCAGGGGGGCAGGCCGGCGCATACGCGGCGAAGCCGCCCGATCCCGCCGGCGAAGGTCACCGACAGCAGCCCGCCGATCAGGCCCAGCACGGCGTAGGCGATGAGTTCCGAGGGGTGCTGCAGATGCACGGCCGGGATGCGGAACAGCGGCTCCGACCCGAGGAACCACCGCATGACGACGACGCTCGACACGGCCGAGAGGACGACCGACCCGAGGATGCCGGCCGACCAGCGCCCGATGACCTCCTCGATGACGAACAGCACCGCCGAGATCGGGGCGTTGAACGCGGCCGCCAGGCCGGCGGCGGCGCCGACCGGGGCGATGAGACGCATCCGGTCGCGCGACAGGCGGACGCGCCGGCCGAGGGCGGACGCCAGGCTGGCGCCGATCTGCAGCGACGGGTCCTCGGGGCCCAGCGAGTGGCCCGAGCCGATGGCGACGGCCGCGGTGATGAACTTGCCCACCGCCGTGCGCAGCGGGATGTAGCCGTTGTAGATGTAGAGGGCGGCCTTGGTCTGGTTCACGCCGCTGCCGCGCACGGTCGGGAACACGTGGATGACCAGCGCCGCGACGCCGAGCCCCGCCAGCGCGGGCGCGAGCATGAGCCGGAGCGGCGACACGACGCCTCCCGACCCGAGCAGGTAGATCCGGCACCAGTCGATCGAGAACCGGAAGCAGACGACGGCGAGCCCGGAGAAGATGCCGATGAACACCGAGAGGACCAGGAAGAAGCGCTCCTCGCGGGAGGCGGCACGCCGGGATTCGGCCGTCGGATCGTCCACGTCAGCTCCCTTCATGCAGCCTCGCGATGAGGACCAGGGCCCGGTCGGCCGGCGTCGGATCCGCGCACGTCGTGGCGAACCGGCGCTCGATCCCGAACACCAGCGTCATCGCGCCTTCCGCCATGTCGGGATCCCTCCAGAGGGCCCACGGCGTCAGCCTGGGCTTCATCTTCTGCCAGGCCGCGGCGAGGTCCTGCCCCTCGGCCGGCGCGGCGGCGGTCGGAGCAACCGTCTTCGCGGCGGCGGTCGCGGCGGCGACGCCCGCCGGGGCGCACGCCTCCAGCCGCTTGCCGGCGGCCGCGAACGCCGCGATCACGAGGCGGTTGCGCTCGGCGACGGGGATCGGGCGCCGGAACGGGTCCATTCGCAGCACGAGGTCGGCGGTCTCGAGCCGCGCGGCGCTCTCGGCGTCGAGCCGGCCGAGGGCCTCGGCCTGGCGGAGGTACTGCCGCGCCAGCGCGTAGCGCCGCAGCTCGAACGCGGAGCGGCCGGCCCCGACGAGCGCCGCCTGGTTCTTCGGCAGGTCCTTGAGGGAGGTCGTGAAGGCGGCCAGCGCGTCAACGTAGTCGTCGGCCCGCATGAAGAGGTCGCCGACCTGCGCCCGCTTGACCGGGTCGTCGCCGATGTTCGCCGCCAGGGCGATCAGCTCCGACTGCGCCTGGGGCTTCTCGCCGATCGCGAGCAGG
>JAJXZZ010000404.1 GCA_021779795.1 Acidobacteriota bacterium
CCGGCCGGCCGGCGGCCGTGCTGGTGCGCGCGCTGGCGCCGCTCGAGGGGATCGACCTGATGCGGCGCCGGCGGTCGGCCGACCGGCGCCTCGGCGCCGCGATCCCGGATCACGAATTGTGCCGCGGCCCGGGCAGCCTGGCGCGCGCGATGGGCATCACGCTGGCCGATAACCGGGCGAATCTGTGCGGGCGGCGGCTCTACCTGGAGGACCGCGGGATCCGGTACCCGGACGTGGTGTGGGGCCCGAGGGTCGGCATCAGCGCCGGCCGGGAGCATCCGTGGCGCTGCTTCGCGGCCGGGTGCCCGGCCGTGTCGGCCGCGCCGCGGACGCCAGCCGCCCGTCGCCTCACCGGGTCTGCGCGCTCGAGCTCGTGACCGGGACCTTCAGCGTCAGGCGGCGCCCCTCGCGCAGCACCTGGACCGTGGCGGTCGATCCGATCCGGGCGTCGGCGAGCATCTTCGTGAAGTCCTCGCTCGTCTCGACGCGGTGGCCGTTGAACGACACGATCACGTCGCCCGGCCGGATCCCGGCCTGGTAGGCCGACGAGGTGCGCGTCATGCCCACGACGACGGCGCCGGTCACCGGCGTGGTGTAGCCCAGTTGCTCGGCGATGTCGGGCGTCATCGTCCGGACGTGGACCGTGCCGATCCACCCGCGGCGCACCTCGCCGTACTTGATCAGCTCGTTGGCGATCCGCCGCGCCAGGTTGCTCGAAACGGCGAAGCCGACGCCCTGCGATCCGCCCGACTCGCTGATGATGGCGGCGTTGATCCCGATCACCTCGCCGCGCGCGTCCACGAGGCCGCCGCCCGAGTTGCCCGGGTTGATCGCGGCGTCGGTCTGGATGAAGTCCTCGTAGTCGGCCAGCCCCATGCCGGTGCGGCCGAGCGCGCTGACGATGCCGAGCGTCACGGTCCGGTTGAGGGCGAACGGGCTGCCGATGGCCAGCACCCACTGCCCGACCTTCAGCTTCGACGAGTCGCCCCACGGCAGCACGGGCAGGTTGCTCGCGTCGATCTTGACGACGGCGATGTCGGTCATCGGGTCGCGCCCGACGATCTGCCCCTTCACCACGCGCTTGTCGGGCAGGCCGGCCGTGATCTCGCGCACGTTGCCGGCGACGACGTGGTTGTTGGTCACGACGTAGCCGTCCGACGAGATGATCACGCCCGAGCCGAGGCTCGACGACTGCTCGAGGCGCGACCCGAACCAGTCGTCCTGGTTGCCGAAGAACTGGCGGAAGATCGGGTCGTTGGCGAACGGCGAGTTCGGGGTGCGCACCACCGAGATCGCCGAGATGTTGACGATGCCGCTGACGGCGCGCGCGGCGACGGCGCTGAAGTCGGGCATCGTCGCGGGCAGCGGCGCCAGCGTCTGGCCGGGGACGCGCGACACGGCGGTGTCGGTGCCGGGCGCCGGGGCGGCCAGCCCGTCGCTGGCCGTGCGCAGGCGGCTCGTCAGGACGAGGCCGGCGACGAAGCCGGCGAGCACCAGGGCGACTGCAACCGTCGTCTTCTTGAACATGCGGGACCTCTCGCTCATCCACTAAGACTACACCAGGGACGGGGGAGGGGGAGATGGTGCGATCGGGCGATCGTGCGATCTTGCGATCGTGCGAAGTACGAAGTGAGAAGTACGAAGTGAGAAGTGAGAAGTGAGAAGGCCGAGCCGGGCGCGGCCGAAGGTCGAGAGCCGGGAGCCGGCAGGAATCAGCCGATGTCAACCTGGCGGCGGGGGTCGGGCAGCTTCGGGACGGTGACCGTCAGGACGCCGTTCTCGAGATCGGCGGTGATGCCCGAGGCGTCCACGGGATGGGGCAGCACGAAGGCGCGCGTGAACCGCCCGTGGCCGCGCTCGACGCGCTCGTAGCGCACCGACGTGGCGTCGCCCGACTGGCGCTCGCCGCGGATGGTCAGCTTGCCTTCCTGGATGTGGATCTGGAGATCGTCGCGCGAGAGGCCCGCCACCTCGGCCGTGACGACGTACTGGTCGGCCATCTCGTAGATGTCGACCGGCGGCGTCCATCCGGCCTCGTCGCTGCCGGCGAGGCGGTTGATTCGCTCCTGGAGCGCGAGCAGATCCTGCAGCGGGTCCCAGCGCGTGAAGGCCACAAGCCATGCTAGCACGAGTGGGTGGCCGGCGGCGGCCGATTCCGTGTGCTAAAATTGACGATCGGCTCTCGCGGCAGACGGTCGGCGTGGGTACGAGCCTCGGATCGGCCCGCCTCGAGGATACCGCCGGATTCCGATTACTCCTGTTCCACAGGCCAGGGGAGGCCATGCAAGCGACACGACTTCGGAAGGGAATGCTGATCAAGATGGGGGAGGACCTGTTCAGGGTCCTCGATCTGCAGCACGTCACCCCCGGGAACCTGCGGGGCTTCGTCCGCGTCAAGCTGCGCAACATCCGGACGGGGACGCTCTTGGACCAGAAGTTGCGGTCGGAGGACGAAGTCGAGCGCGCGACGCTGGACGAGAAGTCGATGCAGTACCTGTATCACGACGGCTCGGCCTACCACTTCATGGACACCGACACCTACGAGCAGATCGCCCTGACCGAGGAAGTGCTGGGCGACGCGATGAGCTACATGGTGGCCGAGTCGGTGATCGAGATGGAGTTCTACGGCAGCGAGCCGGTCGGGATCGAGCTGCCGCAGACGGTGGACCTCAAGGTGGTCGAGACGACGCCGGCCATCAAGGGGGCGACGGCGAGCGCGCAGCTGAAGCCGGCGACGCTCGAGACGGGCCTGGTCGTGCAGGTGCCGCCGTTCATCAACGAGGGCGACCGCGTCCGGGTGAACACCGAGACCGGCGAGTACCAGTCCCGGGCCTAGTTCCCGGGAGGCCACGGCCGGGTGACGCCCGGCCACGGGAGGCCGGAGGGCCCCATGGACGTTCCGCGCTCGCAGCAGGCCGGCTGGATCGAGGTGATCACCGGCAGCATGTTCAGCGGCAAGAGCGAAGAGCTGATCCGGCGCCTTCGCCGGGCGCAGATTGCGCGGCAGAAGGTGCAGATCTTCAAGCCGACCTTCGACACCCGCTACGGCGACCACCACATCGTCTCGCACAGCGACATGCGGATCGCCTCGGAGAACGTCGCCAGCTCGCGGGGCCTGCTGACCCAGATCGACGCG
>JAJXZZ010000405.1 GCA_021779795.1 Acidobacteriota bacterium
CGAAGGTGAGCATCAGCGGCGTGGCGCCCCGCTCGCGGGCCGCCCGGACCACCTGATCGAGGATCCTCATGTGGCCGAGGTGCAGGCCGTCGAAGTTCCCCAGCGCGAGCACCGGGTCGCGCCAGCGCCCGGGCCGGGGGTCGTCAGGGTAGTGGATCACGTCCATCGGATCGGTCACGGACAGTTGCAGGCGGCCGGCAGCCGTCAGCCGGCCGCCTCACACTTCAACGATCAACCCATCATATGCCAGCTCCACGCCCGCCGGCAGGCGCGCCGACGTCTCGGCATGGCCGAGGTCGTGCGCGATGTGGGTGAGCAGCGTGCGCGCCGCCCCCGCTCTGGCGCCGGCCTCGACGGCCTGCGCGACGGTGAAGTGGGTGGGATGCGGCCGATGGCGCAGGGCGTCCACGGCCAGCACGCGGATCCCGTCGAGCAGGGGCCACGACGCATCCGGAATCGCGCTGCAGTCGGTCAGGTAGGCGAACGCGCCCACGCGGTAGCCGAGGATCGGCAGGTCGCCGTGCATGACCGGCACGGGCGTGACGACGGTCCGGCCGATCGCGAACGGCCCCTCGACCGGCCGCAGGTCGAGCCGCGGCACGCCGCCGCCCTCCTGTCGCGACTCGAAGGCGTAGGCGAACACCCGGCGCACCTCGACGAGGGTTGCCGCGCTGCCGTAGCACGGCATCGGGCGGCGCTGCAGGGTGTTGAAGCGGCGGACCTCGTCGAGCCCGAGCAGGTGGTCGGCGTGGGGGTGCGTGAACAGCACCGCGTCCACTCGCGCCAGCCCCTGCCGCAGCGCCTGCGTGCGCAGGTCCGGCCCCGTGTCCACGAGCAGGGCGTTCCCGTCGGGCGTGTCGATCAGGATCGACGGGCGCAGGCGGTTGTCGCGCGGGTCGGTCGAGATGCAGACGGCGCACCGGCAGCCGATCATCGGGACCCCGTGCGAGGTCCCGCTGCCGAGGAACGTTACGCGGACCCCGTCGCCGCTCAAGACCCGGCCGCCTGCTGCTCGGCGGCCGCCACCTCCACGTAGCGCATCCGCAGGTCGTAGAGGACGGCCTCGAGCAGCCCCTCCTCCGACTCGTCCAGGTTCCCCGCCGTCTTCTCCTTGAGCAGGCCGAGCACCTCGATGAGGTGCGCGGCCTCCTTGAGGTTCGGCGGGCCGGGCTGGTCGGTGCCCGGGAGGGGCAGGCGGCCCAGGTGGATCTCGGCGCTGGCCGAGAGGGAGAGCACGAACAGGCTGAAGGTGATCGCGGGCTGGTCAGTCATGCTGGTCGCCTCGGGCGCGCACGACCGAAATGGTAGCATACGGCTCATGGCCGACACCCCAGGCTCCGCCTTCGATCGACTCGTGGACGTCGTCGCCCGGCTGCGCGCCCCGGACGGCTGCCCGTGGGACCGCGAGCAGACGCTCGAGACGCTCCGGCCGTTCGTCCTCGAGGAAACCTACGAGGTGCTCGAGGCGATCGACGCCGGCAGCCGCGAGGCGCTCCGCGAGGAGATCGGCGACATGATTTTCGAAGGGGTGCTGCTCGCCCAGCTCTGCGCCGAGGAGGGGGCCTTCACCGTCGCCGACTCGCTCGGGTCGATCGCCGACAAGCTGGTGCGGCGGCACCCGCACGTGTTCGGCGACGACGCCAAGGCGCGCAACGCCGAGGAGGTGCTGGGCAAGTGGGAGGACGCCAAGGCGCGCGAGCGCGCCGCCGCGCCCGAGGGGGACAAGCCAAAGACGATCCTCGGCGGCGTGCCCCGCACGCTGCCCGCGCTGCTGCGCGCCCACGAGATGAGCCTGCGCGCCGCCGCCGTCGGCTTCGACTGGGACCGCCCCTCGGACGTGCTCGCGAAGATCGAGGAGGAGGTGGCGGAGTTGCGCGAGGCGGTGGAACGGGCCGGGGGGCCGGCCGCCGGCGAGGCGCACGGGGCGCCGGCCTCGCGGCAGCAGGTCGAGGAGGAGATGGGCGACCTGCTGTTTGCCATCGCCAACCTCTCGCGCAAGCTCGGCGTCGAGCCCGAGGCCGCGCTCCGCCGGTCGGACGACAAGTTCGCCCGCCGCTTCACCGAGCTGGAGCGCCGGTTCGCCGCCCGCGGCGAAGCGCTGCGCGAAGCCGGCCTGGCGAGGATGGAGGAGGAGTGGGACCGGGTCAAGAGCGGCGAGACGGCCGCGATCCGCCGGCGGCCCCTCAGCGACCGTGATCCCGGACCGTGACCCGCCGACCGCTGAACGTTGTCACCGTCACCGTCCTCCCGTCGGTCTCGAGCGTGATCGCGCCGTCGCGGTCGGTGCGGTAGAGCGCCGCGCCGACGTCCCGGTACCGCCGCAGCACCTCCTCGCTGACCTTCGTCGCCGACCCGGCGCTCAGCAGCGCCACGCGCGGCCCGAGCGCCGCGACGAACTCGGCGGTGCTCGACGTGGCGCTGCCGTGGTGCGGCACCTTGACGATCCTGAACGGCGCCGGCTCTAAGGCCGGCGCCAGCTCGCGCTCCACCTCGCTCCCGATGTCGCCGGTCAGCACGATCGACACGCCGCCGTAACGCAGTTCGACGACCATCGAGTCGTCGTTGCGCACCTTCCGGCGCTCCCAGTCCGGCGGCGGCGGGTGCCACACCCGCAGGCCCACCGCCCCCATCCTCAGCGACTCCCCCGCCCGCCTCGCGGCCCACCGGATCCCGGCGGCCCCGGCTTGCGCCCGCAGCGCGGCCGTCGCGTCGAGGTTCGGCACGTTCACCCCCTCCCAGACCGCCCGCGGCCCGAAGTCGCGCAGCACCGCCGCGGCTCCGCCCACGTGGTCCGGGTCGCCGTGCGTCAGCACGAACGCCTCGAGCCGGCGTTCGTTCATCGCCCACAGCGTCGGCGCCACCACGCGCCCGCCGATGTCGAACGCGCTGCCGCCGAGCGACCCGCCCGCGTCGAACAGCAGGCTGCGCCGGTCGGGCAACTGCACCAGGATCGCATCGCCATGCCCGACGTCCACCATCGTCAGGCGCAGGCGCCCCCGGACGCCGGGCGCCAGCAGGCTCACCGGCTCGACGAGAATCCAGCAGCCGGCCGTGAGCACCACGGCGCACCCCGCCGCGCGCGCCCGCCGCCGCCATCGCCGCGCGCACCGGCTGCGCGCGTCGCC
>JAJXZZ010000406.1 GCA_021779795.1 Acidobacteriota bacterium
ACGGTTTTCGAGACCGTCCCGATCGACCACTCCGGCACCTCTCCGCACCGGGAGCGAGAGTCTACCCGCGGTCGCGCAACTTTGCAAAGAACCTCGCCAGCATCGCGGCCGCGTCGTCCGCCATCAGGCCGGTGCGCACGGCGACGCGGTGGTTGAGGCGGGGGTCGTCGAGGAGGTTGCCGAGCGACCCCGCGAACCCGGCCTTCGGGTCGGGCGCCGCGACCACGACGCACGCCAGGCGAGCCGCGACGGCGGCGGCCGCGCACATCGCGCACGGCTCCAGCGTCACGTACAGCGTGCACCCGTCCAGGCGCCAGCTGCCCTGCGCGCGGGCCGCCGCGCGCAGGGCGAGGATCTCGGCGTGTGCGGTCGGGTCGCGCTCGGCCTCGCGCCGGTTGTGGGCGCGCGCCAGCAGCGTCCCTTCGGGGGTGCAGACCACCGCGCCCACGGGCACGTCACCGGCCGCCGCCGCCACTTCCGCCTCGACCAGCGCCGCAGCCATCGCCGCCCGATCGGCGGGGGTGAAGACCCAGTCGGGGGTCGGCTCCACGTCGCGCCTCACGCCGTCGCACGCAGCTCGGGGACCCGTGCCACGGCGACCAGCGTCAGGCCCACCCGCCCAGGGAGGATCCACTCGAGGGCCTGCGAAAGGACGACCGTCGCGTTCGCGACCCGGACCGTGGTTGCGGGCACGATCCGCCGCCGCCTCACCCGGCCGAACCACCACCAGCCCGGAACCGCCAGCACGTAGAGGTGGCGGGGCGCCGCCTCCAGCTCGAACCCGTTGCGCTCCAGGGCCTCGGCGAGGCGGGAGCGTGTGTAGCGGCGCCAGTGACCCAGCGCCTCGTCGATCGAGCCGTACAGAAAGGGGTGCGCGGGAACCTGGAGGACCAGCTTTCCTCCAGGCGCCAACCAGGAGCGGAGTTGTCGCAGGGCTGCGGCGTCGTCCTCGATGTGCTCCAGGACGTTGAGGCAAACGGCGACGTCGAAGCTCCCCGGGGGGAAATCCAGGCCTCCCCCGACGGTGCCCACCGAGACCGCCACCCCGGGATCGTCGCCGAACATCGTTCTGACCTGTCTCACGAAGCCGGGGTCCATGTCCACGCAGCTCAGTTGTGTCGCGAACGGCCGCAGGCGGGTGGAGTAGGTGCCGATGCCGCACCCGAGCTCCAGGATGCGGCCGCTCAGGTGCGGTTGCAGGTGGGAGAAGATCCAGTCGTTGTAGCGTCGGATCTCGCGCACGTGCTGGAGCGTGACCTCCTGCCAGTCGCCCCCGTCCTGCGCGTCGCGAGTCATTCGGGGATTATATGCGCCGCCCTCGCTGCACACCGGCGGGGTCCCTCGGCGGACTACAGGACGGCCGCGAAAGGTACCGACCGCCGCACCCCGCGAGCCGCGAAAGGGGCCCTCAGTCGGGTGTCGGCCGGGGTGTCGCCCTGGCGTCCGCCGCTGCGGCCCGCGCGCCGACCATGCAGGCCCGCAGCTCGAACGTCGCGGCCAGCGCCCGAAGGTGGTAGTAGGGCTCGTAGGTGTCGGCGAGCACGACCGGACGTGTCGCGAGCTCACGGCGGATCTCGGCCGCCAGTGCCGCCACGGGGTCCCGGCTGCCCAGCGCGACATCGACGGCCACGGGGCAAACCTCGAGATCCGGACGCCAGTTGCGCGCCACCTGGGCGAGGCGCAACGGCGCGCCGGGGTTGAAGTCGGCCACGACCGCGGCGTTCGGCGGCGCACACTCGCCGAGGGCGGCGACATAGCGCTCCGTGCCGGGGTCGAGTAGCGCCGCGGGCTTCCAGCCGGCGGCTGCGGCCGGCAGCCCCTTGAGCGGGCAGAGGAAGTAGAACGCGTTGTTGCGGTACGGCAGCACCCGAACGCCGAGGTCCTGCCGGCCGGCGAGCGTCACCACCGCCGGCACGGCGAGGTAGATCAAAATCTGGACCACCACCGCTGCCGCGCGCCCGGCAGCACCCAGGCGCACGGGGAGCGCGATCAGCGCGCCGGCGATCAGGAAGATCGCCATCACGTGCAGGCGGTACGGCGCGTAGGTGGCGAGGAGCACCGCGAGCGCGGCAAGCGGCACGCCCCAGGCGAACCCTCCCCGCGGCGCGCGCCGCCCCTGCCACCAAGCGACGAGGCCGACCGGCCCGAGGCTGTAGGCGACGATCGCGGCCAGGACCGCGAGGCCGCGCGGGGCCCGGGCGAACGCGACGAACGCCTCCCAGTGCCAGCGCCACGTCGCCGGGCCGCTCGCGGCAAACGATGTCAGGGGGTCGGGCCCCCCGCCGAAGAGCGCGAGCCACACCGGCGCCGCGCCCACGGCCGCGCCCGGCAGCAAACGCCACGCGGCCCGCCACCCCGCTTCCCAGGCGAGCGGCAGGATAAGAACGATCGCCATTGCGTGACAGGCCAGGGCCAGGCCCCACGCCACCCCGGCGACCCACCACCTCCACCCCCGCCCTGACCCCAGGAGCACGACACCACCCAGCAAGGCGAGGGCAACGGCGGCCGTGTAGGTCTCGGTCACCGTCGCGGCCCACCACATCGGCAGGGCGACGAGCAGCAGCGCGGCCGTCGTGTGCGCCCGCTCGCGGTCACCGGTGCGGGCGACGGTCAGCAGCATCGCGAGCGCCACGGCCAGCGCGCCGAACACCGCCGAGAGGCGGTGCGCCGCGACGACCGGGTCGCCGCCGAGCAGACGCAGCCACCCCCACGCCAGCACGGTCCAGCCGGCGTGGTCGCCCGGGTTGAGGCTGGGGAAGTAGCCGGAAAGAGCGTACAGCGTCAGCTTGGAGGAGTCCGCCCACACCAGGCCGCGGGCGCCGGTCGCGAGGTACAGGGCCAGCGCCCCGACACACCAGAGCCCGGCCGAGCGTACGTCCGCGCGAGTGATGCCGACAGCCATCGTTCAGCGGGGATCATAGCCCGACACGGCCCCGACGTGGGCGCCGCGACGCCGAGGTCGGCGCGGCGGGCCGCTACGGCTCGATCCGGAACGGGAACCCGACGCTGCCCTTGCCCTGCGTGCACTCGAGCAGGTAGACGCCGGAGGGAAGCGGCTTGGTGAAGCGGACCTTGAACATCTCGGTCTCGCCCTTCATCGGCCCGACGGTGATCGCGTCGGAGG
>JAJXZZ010000407.1 GCA_021779795.1 Acidobacteriota bacterium
CGGTGGCGGCGGCGATGACCGCGGCGGCCGCGGGGGGCGGCGGCGGATCGCGCCGCGCGGGCCGGTGGGCCCGCGTGATCGCCGGGCTGTGGCTGGCCGGGGCCGTGGCGACCTGGAACACCGTCTTCGACGCCCGCATCGATCGCGGCGCGCGCGACTACGTCGAGCGCCAGCAGGCGTTCATCGAGGGGCGCGGGCCGGCCGCCGACATGGACGCGGCGATGAACGCGGCGCGGGCCGACGGGGTGCGCGCCGCCTGGGGCTGGACGGCCCTCGAACTGGCCCCGGGACTGCTGCTCGCGGCGGCCTGGCGGCTCAGAGCCCGCCGCGGGACGGCCGCGCCTCCAGGCGCTTCTCGATAGCCGGCAGCGCCTGCTCGAGCACGTTCCCCACCACCTGCAGGCTCCGGGCGCTCACCTTGTCGAGCGTGTCGCCGGCGGTGTGCCACGGCGGGTACTCCAGGTCGATGATGTCCACCGCCGGGACGCCCGCGTCGAGGAACGGCAGGTGATCGTCCTCGATCTGGGTCGAGGCGTCGACGAACACGTCGCCGGCCCCCGCCCGCCTGGCCGCGGCCCAGATGGCGGCGGTCAGCCACGGAGTGGAGTAGGTCTCCCGCTGGATTCGCAGGTCGCGGTCGCCGATCATGTCGACGAGGATCAGCGCCTTCAGGCGGCCGAGCGTCCCGTCGCGCCGCGCGGCCTCGACGTAGTGCCGGCTGCCGTAGGTGTGGTCGTTCGGCGCGTCGTCCCACCCGGGGAGCATCGCCTCTTCGCCGTCGAGGAAGAGCAGCTCGATCGTGAACGGGTTCCGGCGCGCCTTCATCAGGCGGCCCCACTCGATCAGGAACGCCGTGCTCGACCCGGCGTCGTCCGCGCCGACGAAACGGAACTGCCGGAACAGCTTCGTGTCGTAGTGCCCCGCGAACACGATGCGGTCCGGCGACGCGCCAGGGATCGTGGCGACGAGGTTCACCATGCGGATCCGGCCGACCGGCGTGTCGGCGTCGAACGGCTGCTCGACGACCGTGATGCCCGCCGCGGCCAGTTGCTTCTCGATGTACCGGCGCGTCAGCTCCAGGGCGGGGGAGCCGGCCGGCCGCGGGCCGAACGCCACCACCTGCCTGAGGTCCTCGTAGGCGCGGCTCCCGTCGAACTTCACGGCCGTCGGCGAGGCGGCGACCGACAGGGCCACCGCCGCCCCCACCACCGCGCCTCCCAGCGCCCTACTGCCCGTCCGTCGGCTCGTCATCGTCCGGCTCCTTGCCCGGTTCGTCCGGGATGCGGTAGTCGCCGTTCACCCATCGGGCCAGGTCGAGCAGCTTGCAGCGCTGGCTGCAGAACGGCCGCCAGGCCGGATCGGCCGGGTGGGCGCGGCAGTACACGCACAACGGTTCGCTCACCCGACCATTATGCGACAGGACGGGGGTCGAGAGCCGGATCCGGCGAGGGGGCTGCTAGGAGGCCGGCGGGGGCGTGTGCCGGACGTCCTTGGCCGAGACGAGGAAGATGATGTCCTCGGCGATGTTCGTCGCGTGGTCGCCGATCCGCTCGAGGTGGCGGGAGATCAGGATGAGGTCGAGGGCCCCCTCGATCGTGGGCGGGCTCTGCAGCATGTAGGTCAGCAGCTCCCGGAAGATCTGCGTCTTGAGGCTGTCGAGCGTGTCGTCGCGGTCGAGCACCGACTGCGCCAGCGCCGTGTCGCGCCGGACGAACGCGTCCAGCGCGTCGCGCAGCATCGCCTGCGCGATTGCGCCCATGCGCGGCAGGTCGAGCAGCGGCTTGACCGGCGGGTGCTCGAGGTAGCGCAGCGCCGCCTCGGCGATGTTGACGGCCATGTCGCCCACCCGCTCGAGGTCGGTGTTGATCTTGAGCGCCGCCACGATGACGCGCAGGTCCGAGGCCATCGGCTGGTAGAGGGCGAGCAGGCGGAAGGCGAGGCCGTCGATCTCGACATGGAGCTGGTTGATCGGCTCGTCGCCCCGGAGGACCTTCGCCAGCCGGTCGCGCTCGCCCGACACGAGCGCCTCGACCGCGGCCTGGACGCGCTCCTCGGCGAGGCCGCCCATCGCGAGTATCCGCTCCTTCAGGCGCTCGAGTTCCTCTTGAAAGTGCCTGACCTTGTCGTGCGTCTCCATCGCGTCTCACCTGCGCCCTGCGTCCTGCGTCTCACGTCCTGCGTCACACGAGGGCCGGGCTGCGGCGGGCAGACCCTGGGCCCTGAGCCTTGAGCCCTGAGCCTTCTCATCCGAATCGTCCCGTGACGTAGTCCTCGGTGAGCTTCTCGCGCGGGGCCGTGAAGATCTCGTCCGTGCGGTTGAACTCCACCAGCTTGCCGAGCCAGAAGAACGCCGTGAAGTCGGACACGCGCGCGGCCTGCTGCATGTTGTGCGTGACGATGACGATCGTGTACTCGCGCTTCAGCTCGTAGACCAGTTCCTCGATGCGCTGCGTGGCGATCGGGTCGAGGGCCGAGGCCGGCTCGTCCATCAGCAGGATGTCGGGCCTGACGGCGAGCGCGCGGGCGATGCAGAGCCGCTGCTGCTGGCCGCCCGAGAGCGACAGCGCCGACTCGCGCAGCCGGTCCTTCACCTCGTCCCAGAGCGCCGCCGCCCTCAGGCTCTCCTCGACCTGGTCGCGGAGGTCGGCCCGGCTCCTGGCCAGGCCGTTGACCCGCAGGCCGTAGGCCACGTTGTCGAAGATCGACTTGGGGAACGGGTTCGACTTCTGGAACACCATCCCCACGCGCCGCCTCAGGTCCACCACGTCGGTCGAGCCGTCGTAGATGTTCTCGCCGGCGATCTCGACGCGCCCCTCGAGACGGGTGCCCGGGATCGTGTCGTTGAGCCGGTTGAACGTCCGGAGGAGGGTGCTCTTGCCGCAGCCCGACGGCCCGATGAACGCCGTGACGAGGTGGGCGGGGATGTCGAACGAGATGTCGAACAGGGCCTGCTTGGCCCCGTAGAAGAAGCTCGCGCGGCTGACGCTGATCTGCGGGGGGCCGGCGACCGCGGGTTGCGCCCGGCCGGACGCCCGCGCGGCGGCGGCCAGCCCGGGCACGGCCACCGGAAGGGGCGCGGCCAGCGAGGGCGGTCCGCCCCCGGTCGAGAAG
>JAJXZZ010000408.1 GCA_021779795.1 Acidobacteriota bacterium
GTCGGCGAGGACGAGGACCAGCCCGAGCAGCAGCCGCAGGCCTCGCCGGCCTCCGCCATGCCGGCCGGCCAGCGGCCGGGACTGCCCTTCGCCAACCCGTATGCGCCGGCAGCCGGCGCCCAGCCGCCGGGCGCGCCGCCGATCCAAACGGAGACGCAGCCGCAATACTCCGTGCGGCCGGGAGTGGCGCCGCCGACGCCCGCTCCGCCCATCAAGGGGCAGCAGGACGGCGGCGTGCAGTGAGGCCATGAGGTACCTGCTCAGCGTGGCGCTCGCCTTCGCCATCGTCGGCGCCGGACGGCCGGCCGAGGCCGGCGAGGTGAAGGTGTCGTTCGCCAACGGGCTCGTGACCGTCATCGCGACCGACGCGTCGCCGCGGGAAATCCTCACCGAGTGGGCCCGCCTCGGCGGCGCGCGGATCACGAATCTCGATCGGCTCTCGGGCAGCCCCGTCACGCTGCAGTTGACCAACGTCCCCGAGACGCAGGCGCTCGAAGCGATCCTGATGGGCACGGCCGGTTTCGTGGCGGCGCCCCGGCGTCAGCCCGAACGGGCGATGGCGAGTTACGACCGGATCCTGCTGCTGCCGGGCGCGGCGCCGACCGTGCCGACGTCGCCGGCGCCGGCGAGCGTGCAGCCCGCCGCGCCGTTCATGCGCGGCCGCCTCGGCCAGCCGGTTTTCGGGCCGACCTCGGACTACCAGAGAGGCCGGGCGTGGACGCCGCAGGGCTACGCGCCCGCCTGGACGGGCCGCTCCCAGGCGCCCGCCGGCCCCGGCGGGTCGGGGATGCAGGGCCAGGCCGGCTCTGCGCCGGCGCCGACGCCCGGGAACTCGTTCTACTCCGAGGTGCCGGGGATCGCGCCGGGACAGTCCGGGGCGCCTGGCGCGACACGGCCAGGAGAGGCGACGGCGCCGCCGAAGACGCCGGGCCAGATCATCCAGCCGGGCGGGCCGATCAAGATTCCCGGGTAGACGTCCACCGCGCGAGTTCTTCCCTCGTCACACGCCGATACCGCAAGCGGGGCGCGCGCCCCGAGAGGAAGCGCCTCGCATAGAGGTCGCGAAGCTGGACGAGGTACCCGACCGCCTCGCGCGACGACATCTTGCTCTCGCCGGCGGTGCGGTCGGTGAAGACGAACGGCACCTCGGCGACCGACGAGACGCGGGCGCGGCTGAGCAGCTCCAGGCAGATCTTGAAGCCGGTGGCCGAGATCCGCGCGCCCTCGACGGCCGCCCGCCTGACGAGGAAGAGCCCCGACGTCGCGTCGCGGACGGGCACGACGGGGCGGGCCAGCAGGCAGGCCAGGCGCGACATCGCCCGCCGCGACCAGGGCCAGTCCCGGACGCCGCCGCCCGGGATGTAGCGGCTCCCGATCACCATGTCCACCTCGAGCGCCTGCAGCGCGGCGAACAGGCCGGGCAGCGCCGACGGCGGGTGGCTGAGGTCGGCGTCCATCACGCCGAGGACGTCGCCTCGCGCCCGCCCGAACCCGGCAATCACGGCGCTGCCGAGCCCCAGCTTCCCCTCGCGGTGCACGACGCGCACGGGGAACCGCTCGGCCAGGCGTTCGGCGAGCTGGCCGGTGCCGTCGGGCGAGTTGTCGTCCACGACGACGATCTCGCCGGCGATCCGCCGCGCGTCCAGCGTGGAGGCGACGCCGGCCACGAGTTCCTCGAGGCGGGTGCTCTCGTTGTAGGTGGGCACGACGATGGAGAGCTGGCATTCGTCGGTCATGAGGCGGTCCCGGGGGGACACGGCATTGTGGCCGATTCGCCGCGGGCGCTCCAGCGTTTTTGCCGGAGAGCCGCAGTAGAATGGGTCGGTCATGGCCGACGTCGTTCGCTTCCGCCTCCAGGACCAGCACGCGGTCGACGCGCTCTCCCGGCACGTGTTGGGCCACGACGCGGCCGAGGCGGGCCGGCTGCGCTGGGGGTGGCAGTACCTGCAGAACCCCAACAACCCGCCCGACGGCCCCCAGATCTGGGTCGCGAAAGAGGGGCCGACGGTCGTCGGGCAGCAGGCCACGATGCCGGTGAGGCTCTCGCTCAAGGGCGTGGAAATCCAGGCGTCGTGGGGCATGGACGCGATGGTCGCGCCCGAGCGCCAGCGGCAGGGCATCGGCGAGGCGCTGTTCCGCGCGTGGGATCACGGCACGGGCGCCGCGCTCGGCCTCGGCCTGTCCGCCGCGTCGCTCGGCCTGTTCCGGAAGCTGAACTGGCCGCGGGCGGGGCACCTGCCCTGCCTCGTGAAGCCGCTGACGCGCCGCGCCCTCCGCAACCCCGACTGGCCCGTGCCGGTCAACCGGCTGTTGTCGGCCCTGACCTACCCGCTCGTCCGCGTGGTGGCCAGGACGAGGCCGCTCGGCGCGCAGGTCGAGCCGATCCGCTACTTCGACCGGAGGTTCAGCGAGCTGTGGGACCAGGTGGCCGGGTCGTTCGGCCTGGCCGTCAGGCGCGACGCGGCGTACCTGAACTGGAGGTACATCGAGCCGCCGCACGTGCGTTACTCGGTCGTGGCGCTCAAGCGCGACGAGACCGTCGGGGGCTACGCCGTGTACCGCCACGTGCGGGAGCCGCGCGGGCGCGCCACGGTGCTGGTCGATTTCCTGGCCGACCCGGCCGACCGGGTCGGGCTCCAGACGCTGCTGCGCTGGGTCGATCGCGAGGCGGCCGCCGCCGACTCCGACAAGATCCGCGCCTGCTCGACGCATGCCGGGTTCAGGAGGCTGCTCAGGCGCGAGGGGTACTTCCCGGTGCGGTCGTCGATCGGGCTCGTCGCCAAGATCAACGCGGTGGCCGTGCCGCGGGGCTTCTACGAGCGCACCGGCGACTGGCACGTGACGCTCGGCGATTCAGACCAGGACCGGTAGCCGCGCCGCGCGGGCCGAACGGGATCGTCGGAACGGGGCCGGAGCCCGCGAGCCGGCCCGCTGAAACGAGGATGACATGTCGCTGATGGAACAGGTGACCAGGACGATGTCGGAGGCCATGAAGGCGCACGACCAGGTGCGCTTGGGCGCCGTGCGCCTGCTGAAGGCCGCGCTGATGAACCGCGAGGTCGAGCGCGGCCGGCCGCTGACCGACGCCGAGGAGCTCCA
>JAJXZZ010000409.1 GCA_021779795.1 Acidobacteriota bacterium
CGTCAGTTTGCTCCTGCTCATGGCCGTGCTGCTCATGGCGCGCATGGCGCTCCGGCGGGACCGCCTGGCCTGGGCGGCGTTGTTCGTGCTCGCATTCGGGATCTTCACGTGGAGCGTTCTGTACAAGCAGCCGTGGACCAGCGGCGCGCCCCTGGCCATCGCGGTCGGGGCCGGCGCGTCCGCTGCCGCCTTCGTGGCAGTCTTGGCAAGGTCGGGGCTTCTGGCCGGCGTCGTCTGCTACACCGTGGGCACCGCCCTCTCGGAAACGCCGCTCACCTACGACGTGACCCGTTGGTACGCCTGGCGCACCGGAGTGGTCGTCGCGCTCGTCGCCGGGCTGGCCTTCTGGGGATTCCGCAACGTACTCGGACGGCAGTCGGCGTTCCCGGAGTCCGCGCTCGAGGGGTGAGCGGGCAGGCCCTGAGCCCCGCCTTCGCCCTGCGGGCTACGGCGGGCAGGCCGTGAGCCGTGAGCCCTCTTCTACGCCGGGCCGACGACGGCGGCCGCGACGAACCGCCCGTCGTGGGAGAGGCTGACGTCGAAGCCGGCGACGGGCTGGCCGAGCCGCGCCACCACGGGGGGGCTCCAGCGCCACGCCCGCCACATCCTGACGATCTCGGCGCCCTGCAGGTCCCACCGCTCCATCAGCTGCCGCGCCAGCAGCCGCGCCCGCTCGGACGCGGTGGAGTGGACCGACGCGCGCTCGGCGGAGGTGAGCGCGCCGCCGAGTCCCTGGCTGTCTTGCACGATGCCGGCCAGCAGGCGGCGGGGCCGGCGCCACGGGTCGGCCTCGGCGGGAACCGGCTCGCCGGCCCGGCGGGCGAGCTGCCCGATGCAGTGGATGTAGTCGCGGGCCGTCTCCCAGCGCACGCGGATCTCGAGGTCCTCGAACCAGACGCTCACGGCGTGCCCGGCGGCGGAGGCGGAGAAGGCGTCCGCGGCGCCGGGAACCTCCGGATCGACCTCGAACCGGCGGTGGGCGAAGATCACCCCCTCGCGCAGCTTGCTCGCGATCTTGAACGCCGTTTCCTTGGCCGACCAGGTTCTCCACAGCTCGAGCGTCGGCTCGGCGGCGTCGAGGATGCGGCGGCGCTCCTCGGGCGTGAAGACGCGGTCCATGAAGCGCCGGTCGCGCTCCTTGCCGGCCGTCCAGGGGTCGGCCAGATCCACGATGTCGTTACCGATCACGGCTCGCGAGTGCAAGGTACTCCTGCTCCATCTCGCCGAGGCGCCCCACGATCTGCATCGCGAGGTCCCGGTCGGCCCTGAGGCCCTTGAACGTGGTCTCGGGCGCGAGCGCCGACAGGCGCATGAAGAACGTCTCGCCCGGCCGCGGGTAGTCGCTGTGCTCCCGCTGCCCGAGGCCGCGCGCGAAGACGCACAGCACCTTCGTGCCCGGCGCCTCCTGCAGCATCCGCCCGACGCCGTACATCGCGCGGTCGGGATCCACGCGCCCGATCCGGCTGCGTCCCCCCTCGGGGAAGATCAGCACCGACTGGCCGCGCGCCAGCAGGAACGCGATCTTGTCGAGCGTCCGGCGCGCCTCCTCGGGGGGGCCGTCCCTCAGCACCGGCACGCACTTGCCGAGGTAGCCGATGACGCGCACCCACCAGCGGCTCGCGATGTTGTGCCGGTCCGGCAGGTTCCAGGTGAACCAGCGCGGGCGGAAGAGCAGCCGCCACCCCGGCGCGAGCGCCCACTGGATGACGAGCGAGTCGACCAGCGTCAGGTGGTTGGCGCAGATCAGCAGGCCCGCGCGCCGTCCCCGGTCGAGCGCGGCGAACTCGGCGCGCAGCCGCCGGAGGTCGGGCACCCGGTAGCGGCGGAACCGGATCCAGCCGAGCAGGGCGTAGTAGGTGAGGAGGACGAGCGCCTGCGCCAGCGCCTCCTGCACCAGCAAGCCTCGGCGCGCTCCCGGGGACAGCACGGCGGCCGCCCGTCAGTGCGCCGGCGCGGTCTTGCGCAGGATCATCTGCACCGCGTCGCCGAGCGTCCGGACCCGGTCGGCCGAGTCGTCGTCCACCTCGATGCCGAACTCGTCCTCGAACGCGAGGATGATGTCCACCAGGCGGGCCGAGTTGACCCCGAGGTCCTCGATGATCCGCGTGCCGTCGGTCGGCTGCGCGAACGCGTCCTGGTTCTTCACGAACGGCTTGATGATGCTCACGACCTTGGCGAATGCTGCCGCGTTGTCCATCGACGTCTCCTTATCGTCCGTCTTCCCACTGGCCGAAGATGAGGCACCCGTTCACGTCCCCGAACCCGAAGCTCGCCTTGGCGATCACGCGCGGCGAGACGTCGATCGTCTCGTGCGGGATCCGGCTCGCGAAGGGGGCGATTTCCGGGTGCACGTCCTCGCAGTTGATCGAGCCGTGCACGAAGCCGCGCGCGATCTGCAGGACCGAGGCCACCGCCTCGATGCCGCCCGCCGCGCCGAGGCCGTGGCCGACCAGCGACTTGGTGGAGTTGATCCACGGGAACTCCCCGGGCCGCCGGCCGAGCGCCCGCTGCCAGGTCGCGATCTCGAGCGGGTCGGCCATGGTCGCCGTCAGGTGGCCGTTGATCGCGTCGATCCGGTCGGGGCCGATGCCGGCCACGTCGAGCGCCGCGAGCACGCACCGCCGGGCCCCCTCGGGGTTGGGCGCGGTCATGCTGCCGCCGCCGCGCTGGCCGCCGCAGTTGACGTGGCCGCCGAGGATCTCGGCGTAGATCCGGGCGCCGCGGGCCCGCGCCGACGACAGGCTCTCGACCATCAGCAGCCCCGCGCCCGACGAGGGCACGAAGCCGCCGGCCGTCGCGCTCATCGGCCGCGACGCCGCCTCGGGCCGGTCGTTCGACTGCCGCGCCAGGACGCGCATCGCGTCGAACCCGGCCCAGATGTAGTGCGAGGAGCCCTCGGTCCCGCCCGCCAGCATGCGCGCGGCCCGCCCGGCGCGCACCATGTGGAACGCGTCCACGATCGCCTCGGTCCCCGTCGTGCAGGCGCTGCTGTTGGTGGTCACCTGGCCGCCGAGCGCAAGGAGCCCGCCGACGCAGGCGCTCACCGAGCTGGCCATCGTCTGCTCGACCGCCGTGCTGCCGAGGCGCCGGACCTTGCCC
>JAJXZZ010000410.1 GCA_021779795.1 Acidobacteriota bacterium
CCGGCCCCGCTTCCAGCATCTCACAGATCCGGCGCCGCCGGCCCGCCGCACGGCCGCCTCTCCGCCGGGTCGACATCGACCGCCCCGCCGATCGACAATGGCCGGACGGAGACACATCGATGCCGCTGACGCGCGAAGACCTCGAGATGCAGAAGGCGAAGTTCCGGGATCGGACGGCGCGGTTCGCCGACGCCGGGTACGACAGGCTCGGCGCCCCCGAATTCATCCTGGACGGCGCCGGCGAGCTGGCGGGCCCGGTGCTCGACGTCGGCACCGGGATGGGCCTCACGGCCCGCGCGCTCGCGGCGCGCGGCCTCGACGTGGTCAGCGTCGACACGAGCGCCGACGACCAGCAGGTGGCCGACTACCTGACCGAAGGCGCCGAGGCCCGGCGGCGGATCGCGTTCGCCCGATCGGATGCGGCCCGCCTGCCGTTTCCGGACGGCCACTTCGGCAGCGCGGTGGCGGTGGACGTCCTGCACCACCTCGAGGCGGGGGCGCCGGTGCTGGCCGAGATCCGGCGCGTGGTGAAGCCGGGCGGCCTGGTGGTCGTCGCCGACTTCTCGGCCGCCGGCTTCGAGATGGTGGCGCGCGTGCACGCGTCGGAAGGGAGCTCGCATCCCGAGGGGCCCGTGACCGTGGACTGGGCCCGCGGGTTCCTGGGCGGCCTCGGCCTGGCCGAGGAGAAGACGTTCGAGGGGCACTTCCACCGCGTGGCCGTCTTCAGGACGCCGGCCGGGATCGACGCGCCGCCCGCGTTCACGGCGCTCGACCGCCCCGGCCTGTTCAGGGCGCTCGACGCGTTCGCCAAGAACTGGCTCGCCCACGACGGCTGCTGGTTCCTGGCCGCCGAAGAGCGCTACGGCATGCAGGTGGCGATCGAGCTCGACACCGAGTCCTGGCGCCGCTTCGCCGCGGCAGAAGCCCGGCGGATCATGGAGGCGTTCGCGATCCCGGCCGGCGGCGGGCTCGACGCCCTCGAGCGCGCGCTCTCGTACCGGATGTACAGCTTCGTCAACCCGTCGCGAATCGAGCGGGAACCCGACGGCCGCACGCTGCGCTTCTTCATGGTCACCTGCCGCGTTCAGCAGACGAGGCGGCGCAAGGGCCTGCCCGACTTCCCCTGCCGAGGCGTGGGCGAGGTCGAGTTCGCGACCTTCGCGCGCACCGTCGATTCGCGCATCGCGACGAGGTGCCTCGCCTGCCCGCCCGACCCGGAGGCCGACGGCCACTGCGGGTGGGAGTTCACGATCGGGAAGTAGGAATCGCGAGTGGAGAGAGCTTGGAATTTTGCGATCTGGCGATCTTGCGATCTGGCGATCTGGCGATCTGGCGATCTGGGAATCTTGCGATCTGGCGAGCTGGCGAAGTAGGGGCTGAGGGTTGACGGGTGAGGGCGGTGCCGCACGCAGGCCACCGCACCCAGGCCGCCGCACGCTTGCGCCCGTCGCCGGTCTCGACTAGAGTCTGCGCGATCCGGAGTGCCCATCCCATGAGATCACCACGTCATGCCGCGCCGGCGCTCGCGCCGATGGCCGTTCTCGCGCTCGCGTTCCTCTTCTCCGGCGCCGCGACCGCGTCCGCCCAGGCGCCGCCGCCCGCCTCGCTGCCGGCCCTGGTCGTGCCGGCGGCCGCGCAGCCCTCGGCGCACTTCGACGTCGAGGCCGCGACCGATGCTTACATCGCCGAGATTCCCGCGGCCGAGAAGGCCCGGTCGGACGCCTATTTCGAGGGCGGGTACTGGCTGATCCTCTGGGACTTCCTGTACGGCGCCGCCGTGTCGCTGGCCCTGCTCTTCTTCGGGTGGTCGGCCGGAATGCGCGACCTCGCCGAGCGGCTGTCGCGCTTCAAGCCGGTGCAGACGTTCCTCTACTGGATCCAGTTCCTCGCGGTCACCTCGGCGCTGTCCTTCCCGCTGACGGTCTACCAGGACTTCGTCCGCGAGCACCAGTACGGCCTGGCCAACCAGACGTTCGGCCCCTGGCTGGGGGACCAGGTCAAGGCGCTGCTCGTCGCCGCGGTGCTCGGCGGCCTCCTGGTCGTGGCGCTCTTCGGCATCGTCCGCCGCCTGCCGCGCACCTGGTGGATCTGGGGTTCGGCCGCCACGATGGCGTTCCTCGTGTTCGGGATGATCATCGGCCCGGTCTACATCACGCCGCTGTTCAACACGGTGACGCCGCTCCGCGACGCGCGGGTCACCGGGCCGATCCTGCAGATGGCGCGCGCCAACGGGATCCCGGCCAACGACGTGTACGAGGTGGACGAGTCGCGGCAGTCCAAGCGGATCAGCGCGAACGTCAGCGGCTTCGGCGGCACCATGCGCATCTCGCTCAACGACAACCTGCTCCGGCGGGGGTCGCTGCCCGAGATCGAGGCGGTGATGGCGCACGAGATGGGGCACTACGTGCTCAACCACATCTACAAGATGCTGATGTTCTTCTTCATCGTCGTCGTGGCGGCCTTCGCGTACCTGCGGTGGGCGCTGCGGGTGACGCTGGCGCGCTGGGGCGGGCGGTGGCGCATCCGCGGCGTCGGCGACACCGCCGTGCTGCCGCTGGTCGCGCTCCTGGTGTCGATCTTCGGGTTCGTGATGACGCCGGTCACGAACACGTTCGTCCGCGTGCAGGAGGTCGAAGCGGACATGTTCGGGCTCAACGCGAGCGCGCAGCCCGACGGCATGGCGCAGGCGGCGGTGCACCTGTCCGAGTACCGCAAGATGAGCCCGGGCCGGCTGGAGGAATGGATCTTCTACGACCACCCGAGCGGCCGGAACCGGATCCACGCCGCGATGCAGTGGAAGGCCTATCACCTCGAGAACATCTGCCCGCCGGCCGGCGCCCCTCGCCCCTGAGGCCGGGACGCCGTCGGAACGTGTTCGGGCTGCGGGCTGCGGGCTACGGGCTACAGGCGACGGGCTACAGGCGACGGGCTACAGGCTTCCGGCTACAGGCCTCGGGCCTCGGGCGGGATCGCACGTGACCCGGCCTGAAGCCCGGGGCCTGCAGCCTGACGCCCGCAGTTGACGCCTGCTTCGTCACTCCTCGCGCAGCGCCACCACCGGGTCGGTCCGCGTCGCGCTCCGCGCCGGCACGTAGCC
>JAJXZZ010000411.1 GCA_021779795.1 Acidobacteriota bacterium
GTGGGCCTCGCCGTCGAGGTCGCGCCGCTCGACGTCGGCGCCGCGATCGACCGGATCGAGCGGGGAGACTACGACGCGGTGTACTTCCGGTTCCTGACGACGGACCTCGACCCGGCGCTGAACATCGACTTCTGGGCCAGCTCGGGGAGCGCGCACGTGTGGAACCCGTCGCAGCCCAGGCCGGCCACCGCGTGGGAGCGGAAGATCGACGAGCTGATGGCGCGCCAGGTCTCGACGCTCGACTTCGCCGAGCGCAAGGCGCTGTTCGACCAGGTGCAGAAGATCGTGGCCGACGAGCAGCCGCTGATCGAGTTCGCGGCGCCGCGCGTCACGCTGGCCGTCGGGCGCCGCGTCACGGGCGAGACGCCCGCGCTGCTCAGGCCGTCGATCCTCTGGAACCCGGACCCGGTGACGGTGAAGTAGGCGGTCGGCTGTCGGCGGTCGGCTGTAGGCGGCTGTCGGCGGTCGGCTGTCGGCGGCTGTCGGCTATCGGCTGAGGCCCGAAGCCAAGAGGGAGGAGCAGGAGCCCGTGGCGCGCTATCTGGTCCGGCGCCTCATCGCGGCCATCGTGCTGGTGGCGGTCGTGTCGTCGGCCGCGCTGCTGCTGACGCGCCTGGCGCCGGGCGACTTCGCGTCGCAGCTGTACGGCAGCGGCGCGACGGCCCAGGCGATCGCCCGCGAGCGCGCCCGCTACGGCCTCGACCGGCCCGTGGCCGCGCAGTACCTCGACTGGCTCTCCCACGCCGCCCGCCTCGACTTCGGCGTCTCGCTCGTCTACCACCGGCCGGTCGCCGAACTCCTGCGCGACCGCGCCGGCAACACGGCCATCCTGGCGCTGGCCGCGCTCCTGCTCGCCACGCTTCTCGGCCTCCCCGCCGGCATCGTCAGCGGCAGCCGCCGGCAGGGCGCGGCCCGGTCGATCATCCGCGGCGCGTCGGTGGTGATGCTGTCGCTGCCGTCGCTCGTCACGTCGCTCGTCTTCGTCCTGGTCGCCGCGCGCACCGGATGGCTGCCCACCGGGGGGATGCTGTCGGCCGGCGCGTGGGACGGGGGGACGCTGGCCGGCCTGGCGGACCTGGCCCGCCACCTGCCGCTGCCGGCGCTGGCGATCGCGCTGCCGCTGGCGGCGATGATCGAGCGGGTGCAGTCGCAGTCGCTCGGCGACGCGCTGAAGCAGCCGTTCGCGCTCGCCGCGCTCGCCCGCGGCGTGCCGCGGCGGCGCCTGATCTGGCGCGACGCCTGGCGCCCGGCCGCCGGGCCGGTCGCCTCGATCTACGGCTTCGTCGTCGGCAGCCTGCTCGGCGGCTCGTTCGTCGTCGAAGTGGTGACGTCGTGGCCCGGCCTCGGCCGCCTGATGTACGACGCGCTCAGGGCCCGCGATCTCTACCTCGTCGCCGGGTGCGCCGCGGCGGGATCGGTCTTCCTCGCGGTCGGCAGCCTGGCGTCGGACCTCGTCCAGGCCTGGGCGGATCCGCGGCTGCGCCGGCACGACGGCCGCGGCACGGGAGCGGCGGCATGAGGAAGACGGCCGCCGCGATCCTGGCGCTCGTCGCCCTGGCCGCGATCGCCGCGCCCGCGATCGCGCCGCACGACCCGGCCGAGACGTACCGCGCGTTCCTCTCGGCCCCGCCCATGCCGCCGCACCTCGTGACGCCCGACGGCCGGTGGCACATGCCGTTCGTCCACCCGCTGCGCCTGGTGAGCCGGCTCGAACAGACGTACGCCGTGGACACGAGCCGCGACATCCCGCTCGCGTTCTTCTCGCGCGGCAAGCTGGTGCGCCTCTCGGACGAACGCCTCGGGCCGTGGCTGCCGCTCGGCGCCGACAGCGAGGGGCGCGACGTCGCCTCTCGCCTGCTGTACGGCGCGCGGACGTCGATGGGCGTGGCGGTGCTGGCCACGCTCGCGGCGCTCTTCATCGGCACGGTGCTGGGCGGCCTGGCCGGCTTCAGCGGCGGCCTCGCCGACGAGGCGATCATGCGCCTCGCCGAGTTCGTGCTGGTGCTGCCGGCCATTTACGTCGTCCTGGCCCTCAGGTCGGCGCTGCCGCTGGTGCTGCCGCCGTGGGCCGTGTTCGCGCTGATGGCCGGGATCTTCGCGGCCGTCGGCTGGCCCTGGGTGGCCCGCGCCGTGCGCAACGTCGTCGCCGCCGAGCGCACGCGCGACTACGCGACCGCCGCCGTCTCGCTCGGCGCCGGGCCGTCGCGCGTGCTGTTCCGCCACCTGCTGCCGGCCTGCCGCGGCCTGGTGGCCACGCAGGCCGTGCTGCTGCTGCCAAGCTTCATCCTCGCCGAGGCCACGCTCTCCTACGTCGGCCTCGGGTTCCCGTCCACCGTGCCGAGCTGGGGCTCGATGCTCCAGGAGGCGGGCAACGTCAGCGCCATCGCCGACTTCCCGTGGACGCTCGCCCCCGCGGCGGCGATCTTCCTGGTCACGCTGGCGGCGAACCTGATGGTCGAGGAGTAGGGTGAGTTCTGACGATGTAGTGGCTAGTGGCTAGTGATCAGTGGTCAGTCAGTCACGCGTGACAGACTAGCCACTGACCACTAGCCACTGACCACTGACCACTGACTACTGCACGGCAATCGTCAGTTCCCCGTGTTGCAGATAGAATGTCCCCAATGTCCGCCAAGTCGCGCGCCGCTGCCGTGTCGGTGGCCTCCAATTCCACGCTGCTGGTGCTCAAGCTTGCCGTCGGCCTGCTCTCGGGTTCGGTGAGCATCGTCTCGGAGGCGATCCACTCGGGCAACGACCTGCTGGCGGCGGCGATCGCGTTTCTCTCGGTGCGCCGGTCCGACGCGGCCGCAGACGCCGGTCACCCGTACGGCCACGGGAAGATCGAGGCGGTGTCGGGCGCCGTCGAGGCGCTGCTCATCATCGGCGCCGCGGTCTGGATCGTCGTCGAGGCCGTGAGCCGGATCCGGCACGGCGGCGAGATCGAGCATCTCGGCCTCGGCGCGGCGGTGATGGGCGTGTCGGTCGTCGTCAACACGCTGGTCGCGCGGTACCTGTTCCGGATCGCCAAACGGGAGGACTCGCTGGCGCTGGAGGCCGACGCGCACCACCTGTCGGCCGACGTCTACACGTCGCTCGGC
>JAJXZZ010000032.1 GCA_021779795.1 Acidobacteriota bacterium
TGATGACGGCCCGGAAGTCGGTCGCCAGCTTCTTCACCACCGGGATGAACTGGAAGTTCACGATCTCGTTCCACGCCCTCGCGGTCACGGCCAGGAAGTCGTACGTTCCCCCGACCAGCGCCGCGACGACCAGCGTCTTCGCCTGCTCGCCCCCCTTCTCGCCCGTGACGTAGACCTCGTTGATCGCCGTCGCCTCGGGGAACGGCAGCTTGCCGTGCTGCTCGGCCACGAAGTAGCGCCGCAGCGGGATGAGGAACAGCAGGCCGAGGAAGGCGCCCAGCACCGAGACGATGAAGATCGTGAGCACCATCGAGACCGCGCCCGGCGCCACGCCCATGATGTACAGGGCCGGCAGCGTGAAGATCGACCCGGCCACGATCAGCCCCGAGGCGCCGCCGACGCTCTGGACGATGACGTTCTCGAGGATTGTGTTCTTGCGGGCGAACAGGCCCGAGACGCCGACCGCGAGGATGCTGATCGGGATGGCCGCCTCCATCACCTGGGCGATCTTGAGGCCCGAATAGGTCGAGGCGACCGAGAACAGCACGACCATCAGGATGCCGAGCGACACCGACCGGACCGTGAACTCCGGCACGGCCGCGCCGGCCGGCACGTAGGGCTCGTAGATCTCGCCAGGCTTCAGCTCCCGGTATGCCGCCGGATGGAGCTTGCCGCTCCCGTTGCCGTGCCCTGCCTGCTGCCCGTCACTCATGCGTGGCCTCCTCGGAGACTGAATACGCGGGATGCTACCGGAAGACGCGGCGGATTCCTAGCGCCTTCCGGTAGCCGCCCGCCAGCCGGCTCCGGGCTCCGGGCCCTCGACTCTCGGCGGTGCCCGGTCGGGCCCAGGGCCGGGCGCGGCCATCCGCCAGCGGTGTCTGGCCCACGCGGCGCAGCGGGTCGGCGACGGGACGCCGATCTCCACCCGCCGAGTGGCGACGTGTGCCCGCCACATCCCGCACGCGCTGGTGGCGGCCCTGCTCGTGGGAGCTGGCGTGCTCGCGGCACTGCGCGGTCACCGATGAAGAGGCTCAGGGCTCAGGGCTCAAGGACGAACGTCACGCGTCACACGTGCGGGGGATCGCAGGCGGCTTCATCGCGGGCGGCTGCGGGAGTCGCGCGGACGCCCGAGCAGGAGCCGGTTCTTGGGCGTGATGTCCGCCGGAATCGCCTGCGTCCACACCTCGTAGCCGTCACTCTCGAGGCGCACGGCCCGCATGATGTCGATCGCCAGGGCCCGGTTCACCCACCCGCGCAACGGTCCGGACTTGCACGTGTCGAAGTCGTGGCAGCAGGGGAGCACCGCCACGCGCGCCCGCGCAGCCACGGCTCGGTCGAGGATGACGTCGGTGAGCGCGCCGCAGGCATGGCTCGACACCACCACGTCGTCGGGCTGGGTCTCGACGCTCTCCAGCCCGACCCGCGCGAAAGAGACTCGGCCTGCCAGCGCCGGCCATTCGGCCACCAGCGCGTCGTGCAGGCGAGCGTAGGACGGCGGTTCGACCTCGTCCACCGCCAGCGCGCAGGGGGACGTGGCGTCGAGAATCGTCATCACGTGCGCCAGCAGCCCATGCCCGGCGGCGAGGTCGACGATTCGGCCCCCGCGAAACAGCCGGCGCGTTCGGCGGCCCACCTCCCAGGCCTCGTAGAGTTCCTTGCGCGGCAGACACTCGGCCCTGCACACCGCGCGGGCGACCCGATCGAACAGCGTCCCCCCGCTGAACCGGCCGAGATCGTGCGCGGTCAGGCGCGCCTTTGACGCTGGCGAGAATCCCATTGAACAGACACGGTAACACAGGGGGGGTGCGCGCCGAGGGCGGAAGGACGCGGCCCGCCGCTTGGCCGCGTGACACCCGCCAGACCGTCGCCCTCCATCCTGCCGTTCGGCGGCTTTCCGTCGCCGCCGACGAAGGCGCAGTTGGCCAGCCTGGCGAGTGAACGGAATCAGGACCTGGGGGTGCTCACTTCGCCTGTTGCATCTCCGCGCGGAAGCGGTCGCGGCACGCCATTCCCGCGCGCCGCAACTCGGCGTATTGAGGAAGCCGGCGGACCGTGGCCAGCAGGGGATCAGTTTCCATCGCAGGGTAGGAGCAGTGGTTGTTGGCGATCGCCCGGCGCAGGAGGCGCAGCGCGGGTTCGGTCTGACCGGCCCATGCCTGGTAGCGGGCCGAGGCGTAGTATCCCTCCGAGAGATTGACGCGGTCGTAGATCGCCTCCGACGCGCGCGACCACTCGAGAACGGTACTCCTCGGCGCAGCGGTGAGTACGGCTTCCACCATGCGGGCCTCGGCGAAGTCGTTCGGTTCCAACCGGATGGAGCGCGCGATCTCCAACGCCGCCGTCCTGTCGTTGGCAGCCATCGCCACGTCCAGGCGCCGAAACCGCGCATAGGTCGAAAGCGGATCGAGGTCCATATAGACCGCCGCGCGCTCCGGCCCGTTCAGCAGAATGAAGACCAGCGCACACGACCGGTAGAGCGGGTTGCTGGGGTCGAGCTTCAGCGCCGCGTCACACTCCTTGCCGGCTTCTTCGTACATGCCGCCGTAGCGCAGCACGTAGGAGAGCGCGAAATGCGCGTTGCCGTCCCGCGGATTCGCGCGCGTCATCGCCAGCGCACTCCTGTACGCCGTGCCCAGTCGGCCCGCCTCCGTGTCCAGTGTGATCTGTTGGGCGCTGGCGGGTGAATAGTCCGGATCCAGTTCGAGCGCACGGCGGTTCGCGACGAACGCCTGCTGAAGGTAGCCCTGGCCGCCACCAGCCATGGTGTACTCGAAGTGGTAGCGGCGCGCCAGTTCGTACCACGACCGGACCAATCCAGGGTCCAGACCGGTCGAACGCTCCAGCAGCTTGATCGCCTGGCCGTTTGCGGGCGGCTCCAACTTGTACGCCAGGCTTCGCAGGTAGAGCTCGTACGCCTCCCCACCCGGGGTACGGAGGACGTTGCCGGTGGACGAGGCGCCAACCGAACCGGCGGAGGTTCGCTGGAACCGATGTCGCAAGGCGCGTGTCGCGATGCCCGCTGCCACGATCACCACGAGCAGCAAAACAACGGAGACCGCGCGCCAGGAAATCGGCGGGCGTCCGGGCCGCGCTGGCGTGGGCGGTGCGGGGAGCGCGGGCGCGTCTCCAGCCTGCCGGGACGCTTCGGCGGTTTCCGCGCCGGCGTCGTCATCCGCAGCGGTCACCTGCGCGATGAGTCGATAGCCACGCCGCGGCAGGGTCTCCACGTAGCGGGGACTCTCCGCGTCATCTTCCAGCGCCGCGCGCAGCCGTTTGACTGCTGCGTTCAGGCTATGGTCGAAGTCGACATAGGTGCCGTCGGGCCACAGGCGTTTCCGCAACTGCTCGCGGCTCACCAGGCTTCCCGGGCTTTCGAGCAAGGCGAGCAGCACCTGAATCGACTGCTCCGGCAGGCGCAGGCGTACCGAGCCGCGGAGCAGTTCTCCGCTCTCCTCGCGCAGCTCGAATTCTCCAACACGGAAAACCCTCGCCGCCTGTTGCTCCTCGCCTGTTGAACTTGCCAGCATCGCTCTCTCCCGCGAGTGCCGATTCTAGCAGCAGAGGTCGCCGCCCGTAAGGGCTCCGGCCACGAAAGCCCGTGCGGCGTCAACAAGATGCGGCGGTCACCCGGATGTCACTCACGCGTCACCCGTCGTCCATTGCCCGGTCACCGGCAATCGGACGAAGGTGGGCGTGCGCCGCTGCTCAGCAAGAGAACCAATCCGCAGCGGCCCGGTCGCTCTCGAAAATGGAGACACAGCCATGATGAAGACATCCCTCCGGTGGCCATCGCTCATGATCACGCTCAGTCTGGTGTTCGCCGGCGGTTGCGGCGCTGGAGGCGGGGGGAGCACCCCGGCGAGGCTCCCGACGTTCTACCCCGGCGATACCGCCGTCCCCGCAACGGGGGTGGCGGTTCCCGGCGTGGAGCCGTTCGACAGGAATGTGACCGCGCTGCTGAAGAAGTGGAACATCCCGGGCGCGAGCATCGCGGTCGCCAAAGACGGGCAACTCATCCTGGCACGCGGGTACGGATACGCCGACTTCGAATCCAGACAGGTGATGCAGCCCGACTCCATGTTCCGCATCGGCAGCATCAGCAAGGTGCTCGCCTCCCAGGCGATCCTGCAACTCAGGGACCAGGGGACGCTCGACCTCGACGCCAGGTTTCTCGATATCCTCACCGACTATCACGTCGCGCCCGGCGGCGATTCCCGCCTTCGTGACATCACCATCCGCCACCTGCTGCAGCACTCGGGCGGGTGGGACGCGGGGATATCGGGCGATCCCATGGGATTGCAGGGCACCATCTCCCGCGCGCTGAACATTCCGATGCCGGTCCTGTGTCCAGACGTGGTGCGCTACATGATGGGACGGCCGCTTGATTTTGCTCCCGGCACGAGGCAGGCCTATTCCAACTTCGGGTATTGCGTTCTCAGCCAGGTCATCGAGAAGGTCTCTGGCGAGCCGTTCGAACTCTACGTCCGCGACCACGTGCTCGCGCCGATGGACGTCCACGCCATGTCGATCGGTTACTCGCAGAGCCTCAGCCAGCGCGGCCCCTGCGAGGTGAAGTACTACGAATACAATGGCGCGGCTCTGGTGGATTCGGTCTTCCCCGGCGGCGGCAAGGTCCCCACGCCCTACGGTGGCTTCGAGATTCTGACCATCGAGGCCCCCGGCGGCTGGATCGGATCGACCATCGACCTGACGCGCGTCATGACCGCGGTGGACGGCAGTCGTGTCGCGCCGCTCCTGCTGCCGCAAACCACGGCGGAGTGGATCGCCGATCCGCATCTTCCAAGCTGGTTTTCAAGTGCGGATTACTGGTACGGTCTCGGGATCTTCGTCGGTCCGACGCCAGGCACCTGGTATCACGGGGGCGCGATCTACGGCGCGAAGTCGGAGTTGGTGCGTGACGGCAGCGGGTACACATGGGCCATCATGACCAACTCCATGACGCAGGACCCTGCCGGTCTCGCTGGCGATCTCGATCTCGCCATGATCGGAGCGCTCGCGAACGGCCTCGAGGGTTCGCCGGTCGATCTCTATGCGCAATACCCATCTCTTCCGCTGCCGCCCAGACACAGGTAAACACACGCTCCCGCTTTGTGCGCGATGGAGGACAACGCGCGGCGCCGGCGGCACCGAGAAGGCGGTGATGTGCTGCCCGAAGTGGCAGATGAGCGGCACGACGATGAGCGTCGAGCACAACACGACCATCAGGATGCCGAGCGACACCGACCGGACCGTGAACTCCGGCACGGCCGCGCCGGCCGGCACGCAGGGCTCGCAGGTCCCGACCGGTTTCAGCTCGCGGTATGCCGCCGGATGGGCCTTGCCGTTCCCGTGGCCGCGCCCTGCCTGCTGCCCGTCACCCATGCGTGGCCCCCTGGAGGGCTGAATACGCGGCAGTGCTATAGTGGTCTCCCTCGGGCGAGTGGCGAAACTGGCATCCGCGCAAGACTTAGGATCTTGTGTCCGAGAGGACGTGCGGGTTCGACTCCCGCCTCGCCCACTTCAGGCTCAAGGCTCAAGGCTCAGGGCTCAGGGCTGGCCCGCCGCAGCCGGATCCCGGCGAAGGCCGGGCCGGGCCCCCGGACAACCCCACTTCTGCAGTACAATGAAGGATTGCGGGTCGGCGGCCGAAGGCGTCCGTCCGGCCCGGGACGCGAACCGAGTCCGGCGCCGCCGTTGGTCCCCGCTGGAGCCGGCCTCCCTGCAGCCGATAACTTCCATGAAGAGCGACTTGATCGACGTCTCGGAAACGAAGAAGGAACTGGTCATCGAGATCCCGGCCGAAGCGGTCGACGCGGAGTTCTCCCGCATCGTCGGCGCCCTCGGCCGGACCGCCCGCGTGCCGGGGTTCAGGCCGGGCAAGGTGCCCGCCGCCGTGGTCCGGCAGCGGTTCCGCGACGAGATCCGCCACGAGGCCGCGCACGAACTGGTCCCGCGGGCGGTGAGCGAGGCGCTCGCCGAGCGCGGCATCGAGCCGGTGGCCACGCCCCAGGTGAAGGACGCCGAGGTCCGCGAGGGGCAGCCGCTGAAGTTCACGGCGGCCTTCGAGACGGTGCCGCCGGTCGATCCCGGCGACTACGCGGCGATCACCCTCCGCCGCTACCCGGCCACGGTCGAGCCGGAGGCCGTGGACCAGGCGCTCGAGCGGATCAGGCAGCGGGCGGCCCGCTACGAGCCGATCGACGACCGCGGGCTCGAGGCGGGCGACACGGCCGCGGTGGACCTGGAGCGCCGGGCGATCGAGGCCGACGGCCAGGCGGGACCGACCGAGAAGCACGAGAACGTGCCGGTCGAGCTGGGGGCGGCCGTCAACCCGCCCGGCTTCGACGAGCAGCTCGCGGGGATGCGCGGGGGCGAGGAGAAGACGTTCCGCGTCCAGTACCCCGCCGACTACGCGGTCGCCGAGCTGCAGTCGAAGGAGGTCGAGTACTCGGTGAAGGTGCGGGCCGTCCGCCGGCGCGTGGTGCCGCCGCTCGACGACGACCTGGCCAAGGAAGTGAGCGACGCCGACACGCTCGACACGCTCCGCGAGCAGGTGCGCGAGGGGCTGGCGCGCGAGGCGGCCCGCGAGGCCGACCGCAAGCTGCGCGCGGACCTGGTCAAGGCGCTGGCGGCGAAGGTGACCTTCGAGGTGCCGCAGGTCCTGATCGACCGCGACCTCGATCGCCGGACGCAGGACTTCATCCGCCACCTGATCGCCGAGCGGATCGACCCGCGCAAGGCGGGCATCGACTGGGCGGCGTTCCGGGAGGACCAGCGGGGCCCGGCCGAGGAGGCCGTGAAGGCGACGATCGTGCTCGACGAGGTCGCGCGCCGCGAGGACCTGGCGGTGAGCGACGAGGACGTGGACCGCGACGTCACCGCCTACGCCGAGCGGACGGGCCGGAGCGCCGCGGCGGTCCGGGCCGACCTCGAGAAGGACGGCGAGATCGAGCAACTGCGCACGGGCCTGCGCCGCGAGCGCGCCGTGGAGTACTTGCTCTCGCGTGTTACGATCGCCGAGGGCTGAGAGTGGAGCATCGTCCGCGCGCCGCCGGCCGGGGCGCGGAGTGGAGCCTATGGCAGCAGACCTGACCGTTCCCCGGATGCAGCTCGTGCCGATGGTGGTCGAGCAGACCAGCCGGGGCGAGCGCGCCTACGACATCTTTTCGCGGCTGCTGAAGGACAGCATCATCTTCATCGGCACGCCGATCGACGACGCGGTGGCGAACCTGGTCATCGCGCAGATGCTCTTCCTGGAGTCGGAGGACCCCGAGAAGGACATCCTGCTCTACATCAACAGCCCGGGGGGCTCGATCACGGCCGGGCTGGCGATCTACGACACGATGCAGTTCATCCGCCCCGACGTGCAGACCTACTGCCTGGGCCAGGCCGCCTCGATGGCGGCCGTCCTGCTGGCGGGCGGCACGAAGGGGAAGCGCTTCTCCCTGCCCAACTCGCGGATCGTCATCCACCAGCCGCTCATGCAGGGGCTGGCGGGCCAGGCGACCGACATCGACATCGCCGCCAAGGAGATCATCCGGATGCGCGAGCGGCTCAACGAGATCCTGACCGCCCACACGGGGCAGGCGCTCAAGCGCATCCAGGACGACACCGAGCGCGACTACATCATGTCGGCCGAGCAGGGGAAGGAATACGGTATCATTGACGAAGTGATCCGCAAGCGCGCCTGAGGGCGGGCGCGCGGCCGGGGATCCCTGCGCTATGGTCAAGAAGAACGGCGAAAACGAGGTCCTGCGCTGCTCGTTCTGCAACAAGGACCAGAACGACGTCCGCAAGCTGATTGCCGGCCCGACGGTCTTCATCTGCGACGAGTGCGTCGAGGTCTGCAACGACATCATCGCCGACGACAACCGCTTCGAGAACCGCGGCCAGCGCTCGCCGCTGCCCGTGCCGCAGGAGATCAAGAAGTTCCTCGACGAGTACGTCATCGGCCAGGAGCGGACCAAGAAGAAGCTGGCGGTCGCGGTCTACAACCACTACAAGCGGATCGAGATCCAGAAGCAGTCCAAGGGCCGCAACGACGTCGAGCTGACCAAGTCGAACATCCTCCTGATCGGGCCGACCGGCACCGGCAAGACGCTGCTCGCGCAGACGCTCGCCAAGATGCTGTCGGTCCCCTTCACCATCGTGGACGCGACGACGCTGACCGAGGCGGGCTACGTCGGCGAGGACGTCGAGAACATCATCCTCAAGCTGCTGCAGGCCGCCAACGGCGACATCGAGAAGGCGCAGCAGGGGATCATCTACATCGACGAGGTCGACAAGATCTGCCGCAAGGACGAGAACCCCTCGATCACCCGCGACGTGTCGGGCGAGGGGGTCCAGCAGGCGCTGCTGAAGATCCTCGAGGGGACGGTGGCCAACGTGCCGCCGCAGGGGGGCCGCAAGCACCCGCACCAGGAGTTCTTCCAGGTCGACACGACCAACATCCTGTTCATCTGCGGCGGCGCCTTCGTGGGCCTCGACCGGATCATCCAGCGCCGGATCGGCAACAAGGCGCTCGGCTTCAAGGCCGAGGTCCGGCCGACCCGCTCGCGCGACATCGGGACGACGCTCGAGATGCTCGAGCCGGGCGACCTCATCAAGTACGGCCTCATCCCCGAGTTCGTCGGCCGGCTGCCCGTCGTGGGCACGCTCCACGAGCTCGACCGGCCGGCGCTCGTCCAGATCCTGACGCAGCCCAAGAACGCCATCACCCGCCAGTACCAGAAGCTCTTCGAGTTCGAGAACGTCAAGCTCCGGTTCACCGACGACGCCCTCGAGGCGATCGCCGAGGCGGCGCTCCAGCGCAAAATCGGGGCGCGCGGCCTGCGCATGATCATCGAGGACCTGATGCTGGAGCTGATGTACTCCCTCCCGACGCAGAAGAAGATCCGGGAGTGCGTCATCACGCGCGAGGTCGTCGAATCCAAGGAACAGCCGATCACGTTGATTGAGAAGGCAGGATAAGGGGACAGGGACGAGCGACGAGGGGCACGGGGGCCGGGCCCGGGATCCCGGGACGGCCGTCGAGCGCCTCATGAACACGGTCCCGAGCCTGAAGCCGCGAGCCTTGAGCCCTGAGCCCATTTGACATGGAAGTCTACGAAACCCTCCCGATCGTCCCGCTGCGCGACGTCGTCGTCTTCCCGCACATGATGATGCCCTTCGTGATCGGGCGCCCGGCCTCGACCCGCGCCCTCGAGCACGCGCTCGGCAAGGACAAGCGGATCTTCCTGGCCGCGCAGCACGACGCCGCCGTGGACGACCCGGCGCCGCACGACATCTACACGATGGGCTGCGTGGCCAACATCGTCCAGAGCCTGAAGCTGCCCGACGGCAACGTGAAGGTGCTGGTCGAGGGGGTGGACCGCGCCCGGGCCGTGGAGTGGAAGGAGGACAAGGGCTTCTACCGCGTCGTCGTCAAGGTGGTGGCGCGGCTGAAGGACGCCGCCGGCGACGTCGAGAGCGCGATGAGCCGCGTCGTGTCGCTGTTCGAGCAGTACGTCAAGCTGTCGAACAACCTGCACTACGACGCCATGATCGCCGCCGTCCGCGTGGACGACGCCGGCAAGCTCGCCGACACCATCGCCTCGCACCTGGTGGTGTCGGTCGAGGAGAAGCAGAACCTGCTCGAGATCATCTCGCCGCTCGAGCGCCTGAACCGCATCGCCGGCATCCTCGAGGCCGAGGTCGACAAGCTCCAGGTGGACCGCCGCATCCAGTCGCGCGTCAAGAAGCAGATGGAGAAGGCGCAGAAGGAGTACTACCTCAACGAGAAGATGAAGGCGATCCAGAAGGAACTGGGCCGCAAGGACGAGAAAGGGAACGAGGTCGACGATCTGAAGAAGAAGATCGAGCAGGCCCGGATGCCGAAGGAGGTCGAGGAGAAGGCGGTCCAGGAGCTGAAGCGGCTCGAGGCCATGCCCCCGATGTCGGCCGAGGCCACCGTGTCGCGCAACTACCTCGACTGGCTGATCGCGGTGCCGTGGCACAAGAAGACCAAGGAGAGCCGCGACCTCAAGCGCGCCGAGGAGATCCTCAACGAGGACCACTACGGCCTCGAGAAGATCAAGGAGCGCATCCTCGAGTTCCTCGCCGTCCGCGCCCTCGTGAAGAAGCCGAAGGCGACGATCCTCACCTTCTCCGGCCCCCCCGGCGTCGGCAAGACGTCGCTCGCCAAGTCGATCGCCCGCGCGATGAACCGCAAGTTCGTGCGCCTCTCGCTCGGCGGCGTGCGCGACGAGGCCGAGATCCGCGGCCACCGGCGGACCTACATCGGGGCGTTCCCCGGCCAGATCGTCCAGATGATGAAGAAGGCCGGCACGCAGAACCCGGTGTTCCTGCTCGACGAGGTGGACAAGATGTCGATGGACTTCCGCGGCGACCCGTCGGCGGCGCTGCTCGAGGTGCTCGACCCGGAACAGAACCACATGTTCCTCGACCACTACCTCGACGTCGAGTACGACCTGTCGCACGTGATGTTCATCTGCACGGCCAACGTCCTGCACACCGTGCCGCAGGCGCTGCGCGACCGGATGGAGGTGCTCCAGCTGCCCGGCTACACCGAGCAGGAGAAGACGGAGATCGCCAAGCGGTTCCTCGTGAGGAAGTCGGTCGAGGGCACGGGCCTGACCGCCGACAACATCACGTTCACCGACGACGCCCTGTCGACGATCATCCAGCGGTACACGCGCGAGGCCGGCGTGCGCAACCTCGAGCGCGAGATCCAGTCGATCTGCCGCAAGATCGCCCGCCGCGTCGTCGTCGAGGGGAAGGGCTACAGCGAGGCGATCACGCCCGATCGCGTGACCGCCCACCTCGGCGTGCCGCGCTTCCGCCCGACGGTCGCCGAGGAGAAGAACGAGATCGGCGTGGCCACGGGCCTCGCGTGGACCGAGGTCGGCGGCGAGATCCTCGTCACCGAGACGACGCTGATGCCGGGCAAGGGGCGGCTGATGCTCACCGGCAAGCTCGGCGACGTCATGCAGGAGTCGGCGCAGGCCGCGATGAGCTTCGTGCGATCGAAGGCCGAGGAGTACGGCATCCCGCGCGACTTCAACCGCCGCCTCGACGTCCACATCCACGTGCCCGAGGGGGCCATCCCCAAGGACGGCCCGTCGGCCGGCATCACGATGGCGACCGCGCTGGTGTCGGCGCTCACGCGCGTGCCGACCCGCAAGGACGTCGCCATGACCGGCGAGATCACGCTGCGCGGCAAGGTGCTGCCGATCGGCGGCGTGAAGGAGAAGGTCCTCGCCGCGCACCGCGCCGGCCTCACGACGATCATCCTCCCCCGGGAGAACGAGAAGGACCTGGCCGACATCCCGAAGCCGGTGCAGGACGTCCTCGAGATCCACCTGGCCGAGACGATGGACGAGGTGCTGAAGATCGCGCTGGCCGAGCCGCTGCCGCCGCCGCTGCCACCCGAGGACCCGGCGCGCGCGCCGGGCGTCGCGGGGATCGACGACGCGATCCGGCACTAGAAGCAGGGCCCAAGGCTCGACCAGGGCTCAGGGCTCAGGGCCTGTCACACTGTCACACATGCCGCGCCCGCGCCTCTCCGCCGAGTTCGTGACGAGCGCCGTCAAGCCGGCCGACCTGCCGCGCGACGGCCGGCCCGAGATCGCCCTGGCCGGCCGCTCCAACGTCGGCAAGTCGAGCCTCCTGAACGCGCTCGTCAGGACGGCGGTGGCGCGGACCAGCAGCACGCCCGGCAAGACCCGCCAGGTCAACGTCTACCGCGTCACGCCCGGCGGCGGCTTCCCCTTCTACCTCATCGACCTGCCCGGCTACGGGCACACCAGCGGTGGCGCGAAGGCGCGCGCCGAATTCGACGGCCTGACCTCGCTCTACTTCGAGCACCGGATCGGCCTCGGCAGCCACTCCCTCGAGCATGGACACCCGCCGGCGACCGACCCCGTCCTGCGCGGCGTCGTCCTGGCGATCGACGCCCGCCATCCCGGGCTGGCGAGCGACGTCAGGGCGTGGCACTGGCTGGCCTCGCTCGGCGTGCCGCACCTGCTCATGGCGACCAAGATCGACAAGCTGTCGCAGGCCGAGCGAGCGAGGCTCGCCACGACCTGCCGCCAGGAATTCGGCCAGGCCCCGCTCGTCGTCTCGGCGCTCGACGGCACCGGGCTGGACGAACTCTGGCAGCAGTTGCGCGGGTTGACGGGGTGACGGATTAGCAGGCTCAAGGCTCAAGGCTCAGGGCGTCGAGCCTCGAGGCTCGAGCCGGCTTCCCGAGGAAGCGAGCGTCGTCTACACCTGTCCGACCAGGACCCAGAGGGCGAGCTGTTCCCGCTCTGCCGCGACCTGGGGGTGGCGGTCATCGCCCGCGTGCCGTTCGACGAGGGGAGCCTGACGGCCGCGCTGACGCCCGGCACGACGTTCCCGGAAGGCGACTGGCGAATAACCTGCTTCAAGCCCGGGAACCTCGCGGCGACGCTGGCAGCGGACCCGGTCCTCGGGCCTCGGCCGTCGGCCGCCGCCAGTCGCGAGCCGCACGCCGCGAGCGTGGATCTGTGCTAGTATTAGTGGTTCGGACCACTCTGAAGGAGCTCGACGTGAAGGAAGGAATCCACCCGAAGTACAAGGAAGTCGAAGTTCGGTGCGCCTGCGGGGCCACCTGGAAGACCCGGTCCACCAAGGACGAGCTCCGGCTGGAAATCTGCTCGAACTGCCACCCGTTCTTCACCGGCCGCCAGAAGCTGATCGACACCGAGGGCCGCGTGGAGCGGTTCACGAAGAAGTTCGGCGCGCAGACTTCGGAGGCCCGCAAGGCCGCCGCCAAGGCCAGGAAGGCCGCCGCCAAGGCTGCCGACACGCCCGCCGCGCCGACGGCCTGAGGCCGACGGCCAGACCTGATTTTTTCGCCGGCGCCGACCGGGGGATGCCACCCATGCCCCGGCCGGCGTTCGTCGTCGTCCCTGCCTCGTTCCCCCGGCCGGCTCACACCAGCCGGCGGGCCTCCATCTTCTTCGACAGCCGGCC
>JAJXZZ010000033.1 GCA_021779795.1 Acidobacteriota bacterium
CGGCGGTGTTGAACAGGTTGCCCTCGGCGGCCAGCGGGAACCCGACGACGAGCAGGGGCCTCAGGCCGGCGGAGGCCTCGGCGAGCGCGAGCAGCGCCTCGGTTGCGCGGTCGAGCAGCAGGTGCTGGTGGAAGAGGTCGCCGGCGGTGTAGCTGGTGAGGCTCAGTTCCGGAAAGACGACGACCTGCGCGCCCTCGTCCTCGGCCTGGCGCGCCATCGCCAGGATCTCGCGAAGGTTGAAGTCGAGATTGGCCACTTCGAGCCGGGGGACGGCCGCCGCCACCCGGACGAAGCCGAAGTCGGGACGAGTGTCAGGGCTCATCGGAGTGGTCTCGCCGGGCGGGAAGGGGTCCAACCCCTTCCGGCTAGCGTTATCATACGCCAACCATGTCGAAGACCCCGCCGTCCACGCCGGCCGTGCTGTTCCTGCGCTCGAAGGGCGTGACCTTCTCCGAGTACTCGTATCGGTACGAGGACCGGGGCGGCACAGCCGTCGCGTCGCGCGAGCTTGGGGTGCCCGAACACGCCGTCGTCAAGACGCTGGTGATGGAGGACGATACTCGGGCGCCGCTCATCGTCCTCATGCACGGCGACAGGGAAGTGTCCACCAAGCAGCTTGCGAGGCAGATCGGCGCCCGCTCGGTGGAGCCGTGCAAGCCGGAGGTGGCGACGCGCCATACCGGGTACCTGGTGGGCGGCACCTCGCCGTTCGCGACGCGCAAACCGATGCCCGTCTACGTCGAGCGGAGCATCCTCGACTTGCCGACGATCTACATCAACGGGGGCAGCCGCGGCTTCCTGTTCGGCGTCGCGCCGGCCGACGTGGTGCGGGTGCTGGGCGCGACGCCGGTGGACGTCGCGATCGGCTAACGAACGGTGTAACGGACCGGTGCCGATCTCTGGACGCGGAGGCCGAGCATGCCCGACGTTTGGGCCGTAATCTCGTGCTCGCCTGCCGAGAGGCCCGGCACGGTGAATTCCGCCACGCGATACGCCCCTTCGACCCGGACCGTCCCAACCCCCAGCAGCGTCGAGCCGTCGTAGAACCGGACCTCTTTCTGGCCGCTGCCTGCAGGCAGTTGCGCCCGCAGGACGACCGGTTGGCCGGCCTGCGCAGGCGCCGCGGGGAGGACCACCGAAATCGGGCTTGGAGCGGCGGGCTCCGGCTCTGATGCCGTGTTGCCGCTGTCTGTCGCCACGGTCTTGTCGGTATCCACGATGGCTCGACGGGCCCAGCCGTGCTCGGCGCTCCACTCGAAGAACCTGACCACCGGAGCGGGGGCCTTCTTGGCCAGCGCGTCCAGGGCGCCGCTCGGCGCCACGAAGGCGTAGACGAAGAGTCCGACAGCGAAGGCGAAGATGAGGATCGGCCCGGGATTGAGCAGGTTGGCTTCGGCCAGCCTCGAGCCGACGATGTGGAGCACGAGCCCGACCACCGCGATCGTCAGCAGGATCATCAGGACATCGACGGCGTACTTGGCCAGGTAGACAGCCAGCGCGATCGCCAGGAACGTGAGGGCCGCCTTGAAAATTCCGCCCACTGGGTTTCGAGGCGGCGGCGCGCCGTTGTCCACCTGCCCCCCGGTCCAGAGATCGAGCATGCTTGGCCGGTCGGCTTTCTTGCCCATGCCGTGCCCCTTCCTCTCGCGCGGCGATCGTGCGCTCGCCGTCACCGTTCCGGGGCGAAGTACCCCTGCCGGCTGTGGATGACAATGCCGGCCGACTTCGTCCGGATCTCGACCTTGCGCCACTTGCCGTCCCGGCGGGAGTTCGTGGACGTGTAGCCGATGATGTAACGGTGGCCCAGGTTGTCCACGATTCGCGAATACTGTTGCGCCAGTTCGGACGGATCGGCGGGGAAGAACGCCTGTCCGCCAGACACTTCGGCCAGTTCCGTCAACCGCTGCGGATCGATCTTGGTCCCCAGGCCGACCGGGAACACCGTCACCTCGCTCTCCCGGACGAGGCCGATCGCCTGCTCCCACGTGCGCACGCTGCCAGGCGCGGTGCCCGGGTTGTTCTCGTCGCGGCCGTCGGTCAGGACCACGATCGCCTTGCGCCCCTTGTACTGCTTGAGCATCAGCACCGAGTCGCAGAGGGCGTCGTAGAGGGCCGTGCCCCCCTCGGCCTTGTAGGCCGCGATGGCCTGGAGCGTGGACTGGCGGTCCTGCGTCATCCCGTGGGCCACCATCGACTTGTCGGCGAGCGTGATGACGCCCAGCCAGTCCTCGGGACGCAGCGCCTGCACGAAGCCGTTGGCGGCCTCTACCACCTTGTCGGCGCTCTTCGCCATGCTGCCGCTCTGGTCGAGCGCCAGCACGATCGTCACCGGCGTGGTGGCTTCCTGGAACGTCTCGATCTTCTGCGGCACGCCGTCCTCGAGCACGATCAGGTCGTCCCTGGTGACGTCGAGGAACTGGCTGTTCGGGTCCATCGCCGTGAACTCGAGCGTCGGCCTGACCGGCGGCGGCGTCGGCGCGAAATACCCCGGGCGCGCCTTGACCGAGTACCCGGCCTCCCGAGTAAAGACGTCGATCGCGCGCCACGTCCCGTCGCGCCGCTGGTTGGTGGGCGTGTACGAGATCAGGTACCGCATCTGCGCGTCCGAGGCCAGGTCGTCGTAGACGTACGGCAGTTCGTCGGGGCGGCGTGGAAAGAACCACTTGCCGCCGGTGGCCTCGGCCATCTCCTTCAGCTCGTCGTGGCCCTTCATCGAGATGCCGGCCACGCCGCCGATGCCCACGCAGTAGACGGTGATCCCCTGCTTCTTGACGGCGGCGATGGCGTCGGCGAGCGACGACTTGCTGTTCTCGTCGTAGCCGTCGGTGATGAGGACGATGACGCGGCGGCCCGGCGTGTTCGAGAGGCGGTCGGCCAGTTCGATCAGCGAGTCGCGGAGCGCGGTGCCCCCCTCGGCGGTGATCGCCCGCACGGCCTCGGCGATGGTCTGCCGGTCGTTGGTCGGGCCGGTGAGCGCCTCGAGGCCGAGTGCGAAGGGCGCGACGACGACCCGGTCGCGCGGGCGAAGGTACGCGGCCAGCCGGCCGGCGGCCGCCTGCACGAAGTCGAGGTTTCGCCACATGCTGTGGCTGCTGTCCACGAGGACGGCGAACGTGGTGGGGATCGCCTCCTGCGCCACCATGTCCGGCTTCTGGAGCTTGTGGTCCTCCTGGAGGACGAAGTCCGCGGCTTCGAGCCCCCTGACCGGCCGCCCGGTCTTGTCGTACACGGCGGCGTCCACCAGGACGCTCGTCACCTCGGTGATTTCGTTCAGTTCGTAGGGCTGGAGGACGACCTCGTCGCGGCCGACCTCGCCGTCGGCCCCCTCGGCCTCGGCGACGATCACGCGGCGCTCGAACGGGTTCGAGTCGGTCCACTCGACCGAGTAGGGCGGTCCGGCGGTCACCGTGCCCTGGAGCTTTCCGTCAACGCTGAAGCGGACTTCGGCGACCGTCTGCCCCTTGGCCGGCCTCACCTGGGCGACGATGCGGATGGTGCCTGGGGTGCCGGTGCGGCCGAGCGGGGAGGTGATGCGCACGGAGATCGTGCTGGCTGCCCGCGGCGCGGGTGCGGCCCCCAGGGCGAGGGCGGCAGCGGCGAGGAGCAGGGCGGCGCGCGGCATCGGTCTCCACAAGGCGCTACTTAACGAGCACGGGGGTCTTCGCCATGATGCCGAAGTTCTCGCCGCCTGTGATTCCCTCAGGAATGTGCACCGCGCACTTCGGAAGGTAGTACAAGGTTTTCGACTGGTAGGGCGCCGGAGTGCCTAGGGCGTCGCTCACGAGATGAAACGTCTCCGCGAAGTCGTTCCAGCAAGCCTGTTTTCCGGTCACGGCAGGGTTGCACGTCCATTGGGTTCCCGTCGCAGGGTTGAACATGGTCTGCGGGATATCGTTCATCTGCGGATCGGTGTTCCGGTTGATCCAGACCACCGTGACCTCAACCGCTCCGACGACCGGCGTGCACGGACCTATCGAGTTTGGACAGTCGATCACTGGCAAGGTCAGCGACCAGAGTTGGTCAGGCACGCCGTCCGGCACTCCCAGGGGGCCGGTGGTGTCAATCCCCGCCTGGCTCTTCCAGCAAGTCTCCAGACTCTGTAGGGTGGTGTCTTGCACTCCATTTGTGGTTCCCATTCCGCTGCCTAGCGCGATCGGGTTCTGATTCCCGGTGGCGCAGATGAGAGGCGCCATGTCCGACCCACTCGCTGTCGCGCACGGCTGAGAGAAGTTCGTCCAGGCGGCGGTATCACTATTGTTAGTCAACATCCGCCCGATATTGCACGTGTACTTCCCGTTCGAGTCCAGAAGGGCCTGCTTGCAGATCGCGATCGGCTCATCCGCCTCAGTTGGCTTCAGTGTGCCGGCGAAGCCGATGTAGGCGACGGCTGATGCAGTTACGTCGATCGGCCCGGCGCCCAATATTCGGGCAAAAAACGGCTGTTCGGGTTTGCCCGTGGCTGCGAGCGTCTTGCGCGTCGTGATCACCCTCACAGCGTTAATGAAGTTCGGGTCGTTGTTCAGCTCTACTGTCGTCTGGTCCCAGAGTCGGGGTGGGGCGATCGTAATGTTATTTGCGGTGAACTCTCGAGTGGCTGGATTCCAGTGTCCGCGATCGACGCTCTGGACCTGCACCGCCGCCTGCTCGCTGTAGTTGTTGGCCACGTATGCGGTCGCGGTCGGGATGGCGCCCGTTTCGCTCGTGTCCACCTGCGTGCCGTCGGGGAGGTAGAGAACCTGCGCCCCGGCTAGGGCGCCCGAATCGGCGGCATTCTGCAGTTCGCCGCGGACGACGTAGAGGTACCCGACGTCGATGGCTAAAGCGGCCATGCCGAGCAGCACGACCATCGACACGGCCACCAGGATGATCGTGGCGCCCTTCTCTTCTTTCACGCGACGACGCAGGGAAGTCGTGGCCATGGCGCTACTCCATCCTCATGACCGTGGTTGCTGTCAGAGTGGGGTTCGTGATGCTCGGGATGAAGTTCGGGATGACGGAGAACACGTAGCTGTACCTAACAGTAGCCGTCAACTGCTGGTGGCCGTCGGCGTCCAGTGTAACGCTAACGTCTACGACGGGCGACGAGGGGCCACCGAACGTGATCAGGTATGTCTTGCAGTAATCGTTCACCACCGTCGTGACGTCGGTCTGCAACTCGGTGGCACTGCGAGCCGGCGATTGAAACACGATCCCCGCTCTTGCTCCCTCGCGGCTCGCGTTGGTGATCACCGCCTTGTTGTACAGCTCGATGCTGAAGTCGATGATGCCGAAAATGAGAATCATCAGCAGCGGCAGCACCAGCGCGAACTCGATGATTTCGCTTCCCGCGCGAGATTTCCAGCGCATACACTTGACTCCCTGGCGCCCTGTCACGCGGGCACCGGCGCGGGTTCCGCGTCGTCCACGAAGTAGCTGTTGCAGGCGGCGGCCAGCAGGTCTTCGGTCAGCCGGCGAGGCTGGGCGGAATACTCGGCCATCGAGAGCGCCTGGTTCACGAGGTCCCTGGGCTGGCAGCCGCGCAGCGCGATCCGCCTCGGCCGGAAGTAGCCGGCGAGCATCGACTCGACGAGGGCCGCGTCGTACTCGATGCCGACCGTGCGGCAGTGGTTCTCGAAGATCTTGAGGAAGTCCCGCTCGGTCGGGCTCTCGGCGAACACCTTGTACTGGATGCGCCGCAGGAATGCCTCGTCCACCAGTTCGGCCGGCTTGACGTTGGTGGCGAAGATGACGAGCGTGGCGAACGGGAAGTCGAACTTGAGGCCGGTCTCGAGCGTCAGGAAGTCGTGCCCCGTCTCGAGCGGCACGATCCAGCGGTTGAGCAGGTCGCGAGGCGAGCAGTGCTGGCGGCCGAAGTCGTCGATGACGAGCACGCCGCCGTTGGCGATGGCCTGCACGGGGGCCCTGTAGAACCCGGCCGTCGGACTGTAGCTCACCTCGAGGCTGTCGAGCGTCAATTCACCGCCAACCATGATCGTGGGTCGCCGGCAGCGCACCCACCGGCGATCGGCGGCGGGAGCCTGCGCCAGGCCAGTGTCCGTATCTTCCGACTCGCCAGCCGGCACGGCTTGGTGGTTGACCGGGTCGAAGAAGGTGATGATCGAGCCTTCGACCTCGATGGCCGACGGGATCGCGATCTCGCCGGTCAGCAGGCTGCCCACCGCCTGCGCGATCGCCGTCTTGCCGTTTCCAGGCGGACCGTAGAGGAACAGCGAGCGCCCGGCGCGGACGGCCGGGCCGAGCTGGTCGAGGATGCGGTCGCTGAGCACGAGGTGGCCGAACGCCTCCCGGACCCGTGCGGGGGTGACGTCGTTGCCTACCGATTCCCGGAAGCGGCGCATATAGGCGCGGTACTGCTGCAGGGGAACAGGGGCCACGCCCACGTAGTGGTTGTTTCCTAAGAAGAGCGCGGCGCGCTCGCGGCCGGCGTCGGTGATCCGGTACTTGAAAGCCGCACCGCCGATGATCGACCCCGACACGATCTCGCAGTGGTGCTGCCACTTCAGGTCGTCGAGGGCCGGCTCGAGCACCGAGAAGGGAAGGCCGAGCCGGGCCGAGAGTTCGAGGCCAGACAGCGTGCCGGCCAAGTGCAGCGTCTTGAGCAGCAGTTGGACCAGCAGATCGATGTTGAGGCCCGACTCTTCGACCGTCGCCGGGGCCGGCGGCGGCGCGACGTAGGTCGTGTCAACGGCGCCCATGCTCGTCCTCCGTCCCCGCTCCGCCGACAGCGAGCCTTCGCGCTTGTTCCAGTCGTTCGCTCACCATGGGCAGGCCTGGCGCCCTTGCGGCTGCGCGGCGGAAGGCCGCCGCCGCTTCGTCGAACTTCCCGCCTGCCATGTAGAGGATTCCCAGGTTGAAATCGGCCGACGGAGCATCGCCGGCGGCGGCGAACTCCTCCGCGGCGTGCTTCGAGTCTCCGAGGACTCCGTACGCGAGGGCCAGATTGTTGCGGGCTGGGGCCATCGTCGGCGCGAACGCGAGGGCGCGCCGGCACCACGCGAGGGCCACGTCGCCGCGCCCTGCGGACAACCATGAGTAGCACAGGTTGTTGGCCGCGTAGGCGGCCGTCGGATCTAGCTGCAGCGCTCGTTCGAATTCGGCCCGGGCCAGGTCTCCACGGTCCAGGGCCTGCAGGATGGAACCCAGCGTATTGTGCGCAGGTGCGGACGTCGGTGCAAAGTACACGGCGCGCACCGCGTCACCGAGGGCCACCCGGGGCAGGTTCCAGTCACGCCAGATCCTGGCCATGCCGTCCCAGGCGGCGGCGCTCGACGGATCCAGTTCCGACGCCCTCAGGTAACGGTCGTACGCCTGGTCTCGGATGCCGAGGGCGAGATAGGCGTCGCCGGCAGCCGACAGGTTGCCGGCGGTCGGCACGGCCGAGGCACGGTCGAGCGCCCGCTTCAGGTCGGGGTAGCGATGCTCGACCGAGTCGGCTCCCTCGAGCGGCGGCCGGGCGGCCGCCGACAGTGCCCGGGTCTTCTGGATGTGGGAGGACAGGTCACCCTTGGGCGGCACCGCAGCCGGCGGCTTCCCGTCGGGCGAACGGACTGAGGCCAGGGCGCCGCCTTGCGGCGGCGCACTGGCGCAGCCCGCCAGCAGGAGTGCCGAGGCGAATGCAACCGCGAGTAGCCTCATGACCTGTCCGGGACAGTGCGTAACGCCTAGCGGTCCGAGTTCTCCCGGCGGAGCCGCGAGCGCCGGCGGCCTACGTACAGCGCGAGCAGAACCACCGCTACCGCGAGCAGAATCACGTTCATCAACATCAGTCCTCCTCAGGAATCAGTGGAGCGCCGAGATTGGCCTCCAACTGCTAACGGCCGACTCCGCCAAGAGCCTTCATGATCGACAAGAACGCCGGGCCGAGAATCACGATGAAAAAGGCCGGAAACAGGCACAGGACCAATGGGAATACGAGCTTGACGCCCACCTTGTTGGCGGCTTCTTCCGCAGCCTGCCGACGCTTGGCGCGCATGCCATCCGCCAGCGTTCGGAGTGCCTGGCTGACACTGGTGCCGAAACGGTCGGTCTGCACGAGCATGGCCACCAGCGATCTGACGTCGTCCACCTTGGTTCTCTGTGCCAGGTTACGAAAGGCCTCGAGCCTGGGTTTGCCGGCGCGAGTTTCCGTGGTCAGTGTCCGCAGTTCTTCGGCGAGCGCCGGATACGCCAAGGCAAGCTCGTCGCTCGCCTTGACGACCGCCTGGTCCAGGCTGTTGCCAGCCTCCAGGCAGACGATGAGAAGATCCAGCACGTCCGGTAGGCCATTTCTGATCTGGAGTCGGCGTTTCGCAATGAGGCGATCGATGACCAGGCCTGGCGCCAGGTACCCGACAATCGCAAGAAAGCCGCCTGCGATCCACGCGTTCCGGCCTGCGCCGCCGAATGCGGCGAATCCCAGCAGGCCAAGGAGGACGGGCAGCGCGTACTGCGCGACGATGAATGACCTTGCCGTGGCAGGGGAGTGATACCCCGCCGTCGCGAGGCGCCGCTCGGTCTGCGACATGTCGCGGACCGATTTCGGCAGCCAGCCACCCTGCGCCACCCTCCGTCGCGTCCGTCCCTTCGCGGCAGGGCGTCCCGTATCATCGTCCTGCGCGACCGGCGCTGGCCGGGACAGTTCCTTGAGCCTGCGCCGCTCGGGAGCCTGCGACGACAAGAGGCGTGACACGGCCAACCCCGCGACCAGGGCCGCGGAGAGAAAGGCCGCCACGACGGCCACAAGCTGTGCGAGCGGGACCTGCTGCATCGGTGTCAAAAGTCGATTCGCACGATTCGCCTGATGATGACCGTTCCCAGAATCTGCAGGCCGATGCCCGTGATCACCATCCGAACACCCGCGGGCTCTTCCACCAGCGGTCGCAGGTATTCAGGACTGATCATCAGCAGGATGAGCGCCAAGGCCGGCGGCATCGCTACAAGGACCCAGCCGGTCATCCGACCGTGAGCGCTCTTGGTGCGTACCTCCCGGCGTACCTTGAATCGGTCACGGATGACGGAGGCCAGATTGTCGAGGATCTCGGAGAGGTTCCCTCCTGATTCCCGCTGTGTCAGCACGGCGATGACGAAGAACCGCGCATCGAGGAGGGGGACACGTTCCGCGAACTCGCGCATCGCCTCGGGCAGCGGCAGGCCAAAGTTCTGACGGTCGTACAGCAGCCGAAACTCGCCCGCAATCGGCTGGGGCATCTCCTCGGCCACCATACCGAGAGCCGTCGTGAACGCATGACCCGCCCGAAGGGCCCGGCTCAGCAGGTCGATGGCTTCGGGAAACAGCTCCTCGAACTTGAGCGTTCGACGTTGCCGCTTGAAGGACAGGAAACTCACCGGAATGGCTGCGAGCGGAGCGCCGAGCAGCAGCCCCACGAACACGTAGCCCGTCGCCCAGTCTCCGACCACGAACCCCGTCAAGAACAGCAGGCAGGTCGAGAGGACGATGACGCCGACCGTCGTCTTCACATCGGCCTGCTGGATCAGCCGCTGAAGCGGCGCCGCAATCGCGCCGCGGCGCGCGAGCAGCGAGTTCAGCGCTGGCACGTTGCTCAGCCGTTCGTAGTCCTTGACCAGCGCCACGGGGGCCAGGCGTGTAACCGCCTTCGGCCGCGCGAGGCGGCGCCTGACGGTTGCCTCTCTTGTCTGCTCCGGGCGTCGAACGAACGCCCAGTAGGAGCCCAGCACGAGCAGCAGGACGATGCAGAACACGAGGGCCGGCAGCAGCACCGCGATCTCTCCTTCCGGTCTATCCGATCACCTTCACGTGCTCGAACATCTCGGCGGGCAGCTTGAATCCGGCCGTACTCAGCCGTTCGCTGCACCGCGGGCGGATGCCGCTGGCCCTGAACCGGCCGCACACGCGCCCCTGCTCGTTGATGCCGGTGCGGTCGAAGGCGAAGATGTCCTGCATCGAAATGATCTCGCCCTCCATCCCGGTGATCTCGCTGATGGCGGTCACCTTTCTCGTGCCGTCGGCCATCCGGCTCATGTGCACGACGAGCTGGATCGCCGAGGCCACCTGCTGGCGCACCGCGCGCTCGGGGATGTTCAGGTTGGCCATGGCCACCATCGTGTCGAGGCGGTGCAGCGCGTCGCGGGCGTTGTTGGAGTGAACGGTCGTCAGGCTGCCGTCGTGGCCGGTGTTCATCGCCTGCAGCATGTCGAGCGCCTCGTCGCCGCGCACCTCACCGACAATGATCCGATCGGGCCGCATGCGAAGGGCGTTGATGACGAGTTGACGCTGGCGCACCGCCCCCTTGCCCTCGATGTTCGGCGGCCGCGTCTCGAGCCGCACGACGTGCCGCTGGCGCAGCGTCAGCTCCGCGGCATCCTCGATCGTGACGATCCGCTCCTTGTCCGAGATGAAGCTCGAGAGCAGGTTGAGCAGCGTGGTCTTGCCGGCGCCGGTGCCGCCCGAAACCACGATGTTCAGCCGCGCGCCGACGGCCGCCTGGACGAACTCGAGCATCGGCTGCGTGAGCGACTCGCGATCGACAAAATCCTGCGGCCCCAGCTTGTCGGTCCTGAACCGGCGGATCGAGAGGCACGGTCCGTCGAGCGCCAGCGGAGGGATGATCGCATTGACGCGCGACCCGTCGGCCAGGCGGGCGTCCACCATCGGGCTCGACTCGTCCACGCGCCGGCCCACCGAGCTGACGATACGCTCGATGATGCGCATCAGGTGGGCGTCGTCCTTGAACACGACGTTTACGGTTTCGAGCTTGCCTTCGCGCTCGACGTACACCTGGTCGTAACGGTTGACGAGGATGTCGGAAATCGTCGGGTCGGCCAGCAGTTCCTCGAGTGGGCCGAGGCCAAACAGTTCGTTGAGGATGTCGGTGACCAGGGCCTGGCGCTCGAACAGGCTGAGCGGCGTGCGGGCGCTCTCGGTGTCGAGCATGTCGGCCACGAGGCCCCGGATTTCGGGCTCGGCTTCTTCACGCCGCGTGCGCGACAGGCGCTCGAGGTTCAGCCGGTTGAGCAGCGCCTGGTGGACGCGGCTCTTGATCTCCTGGTACTGCGGGTGCCGGGAATCGACCGCCGGTGACGTCGGGTTCAGCATGACCATGGAAGGAGCCCGTCAGTTGCGTCGGCCGCCCAGGAAACCGAACAGCCTTCCGGTCCCTTTGTCCGGGCTGTCGGACGAGCGCACGCCAGCCAGGTCGCGCGCGATCGACCGGAACGCTCCGGCCAGGCTGTTGTGGTTGTCGAGGCTCAGCGGCTTGCCGTCGTTGAGCGCTTCCACGGCGCGGCGGTAGTCGGACGGCACAAGGTGACGTACCCGGCTGCCCACCGTCTTCTCGATGTCGTCCTGGCCGATCTCGGCCTTCGGATCGTAACGGGTGATGACCAGGCTGACCCGTTCCTTGCCGTAGCGCTGGCGCAGGCGGGCGGCCATGCGGCCGGCGCTGCGCACGGTAGGCACCTCCTGGTTCGCCACGATCACGACACGGCTCACCGCGTCGAGCGCTTCCAGCGCCGCCGACTCCGACCGAGGCACGTCGAGCACCGTGTACCGGTAATGGCTGGCGGCGAACTCCAGCAGCGTGCGGATCCTGGCGGAATCTGCCGGCGGGGCCACCGCCGCATCCGGGGAGGCGAGCAGGTCGAGCCGCCCCTTGCTCCGAACGACCAGGCTGCCGAAGAACGCCTGGTCGAGGCGCGCGGCGTTGTCGAGGGCATCGACCACCGAGAACCTCGGGTCCTCCCCGAGAAAGAGGCCCGCGTCGCCGTTCGAGAGGTGAAGGTCGATGAGCAGCGTCTGCTTCGGGGCAACCTGGCTCAGTTCCAGCGCCACGTTGACGGCGGTCGTGGTCGTGCCGACGCCTCCCTTGGCGCCGACAAACGCGAACACCGCCCCATCGATGCGATGCTTGACCGTGACCCGGGCAATCGCCGCCTCGAGTTCCTGCGCGTCGAGCGGTTCCGCCACGCACTCGCGCACGCCGACGCGCATCGCCTCGAGCATCAGGCCCGGATCGAGCTTGGAGCAGAGCAGGACAAAACCAACCTCGGTGGCGCTGCTCGTCAGCGGCGCGACAAACGAGGGCAGGTGTTCGCGCCCGCGCACGTCGATGACGACGACGTCGCCCGGGGCAGGCTTGCGCGTTGCGGCTTGCGCTTCGCCGAGCCACACCACCGTCCGCCCGGGCTGCTTGAGCAGTCCCTCGATTTGCGCGTCCGCGTTTCCGACCACTACCACCTGCACGAGATTCCTCCGGGCCAGGCAACCAAGAAGGGTTGCCCTACTTCTTTACGTCTGGAGCCGGTTTCGCCTTCTCGTCCTTCTTCACCGGCGGAGCGTCCACTAGGCCGCCGCCCCCCTGCAGGTCCGACCCGATCCCCTGGCCGGGCAGGAACCGCTTCGGATCGACCGGCAGCTTGGGAACCTCGTCGGGCTCGAGCGGGCGCACGAGCTGCGGCGTGATGAGCACCATCAGCTCGGTCTGCTGCTTCTGGTCGGCCCGGCCCTTGAACAGGTTGCCGACGATCGGGACGGCCGAGAGCCACGGAATGGCCGAGGTGTTCTCCTGCGTGACGTTCTGCATCAGCCCCGCGATGGCGAACGACTGGCCGTCGCGCAATTCGACGTCGGTGGACGCCTTGCGCGTGATGAGCGCCGGAATCCGGAACCCCTGCAGCGTGATGCCGTTGTTGAAGTCGAGGCTGCTGACTTCGGGCTCGACCTTCAGGCGGATCGTGTCGCCGGCGATCGTCGGCGTGAACGTCAGCCGGACGCCGAACTCCTTCCACATGATCGTGATGGCGTTGCTGTTCGTGCCGCCCTGGGCGACCGGCACCGGGAACTCGCCGCCGGCGAGGAAGCTGGCCGTCTGGCCATTGTAGGCGATCAGGTTCGGCTCGGCGAGGCTCTGGAAGTCGCCCCGGCTCTGCAGGGCGCGGATGAGCGCGCCCACGTTGTACTTCGTGTTGAACACGAACAGGTTCAGGAAGTCGCTGAACGTGAGGCCCCCCGGTGAACCCTGGGT
>JAJXZZ010000034.1 GCA_021779795.1 Acidobacteriota bacterium
GGCTCTGAAGCCTTGCTGTGACCGTAGCGGCTTGGCAGAGGTACCGCGGCCCAGGATCAACGGAAAGAACAGGGCCTTCAGCCCTGTTCCGGGGGGACGGGCCGCCGCCGCCGGCGCCTGCGCCGGCGGGCCGGCGGGCGCGCGGGCGGTTCGGGGAGCGACCCGCTCTCGGTCAGCTCGGTCATCAGCGAGCGCCAGCGCGCGACCGCGTCGGGGGCGTCGCCGTGGACCTCGAGCCAGGTCAGCGCGTCGGCGAACGCGCCGCGCGCCAGCAGCGCGCGGGCCGAGCGCTGCGGGATGTTCGGATCGCGGAGCCGCCGCTGCAGGGCGAGCAGGTGCGCCAGCCGCTCGACGTCGCGGCGCGCCACCGGCAGCGCGCCCAGCCAGGCCTCGCCCTCGGCGGGCGTCGGCTGTCCGCCGGCGTGCGTGAAGCCGAGCGGCACGATCAGGCTGCCGAGCAGCACCGGGTTCGAGAACGCGTCGGGCGCCGCGCCGAAGCGGGCGCGATAGGCGTCGAGCCGCGCGAGCGACTGCCACAGGGCGTCGTTCCCGGCCGCCCGCTGCAGCTCGGGCGTCACCGCCTCGAGCAGCCCCAGGTCCGCCGCCTGGCGGAACACCGCCGCGCTCGATCCGCTGCGCAGGATCTTGTAGTACTCCTCGACCAGCCGCGCCGGCGAGCTGCGCGCGATCTCGCCGCGGTTGCGGCCGATGGCCTCCACGACCGGCCGATCGACGGTGAAGCCGAGGCGTCCGGCGAACGCCACGGCGCGCAGCATCCGCACCGGGTCCTCGAGGAACCGCTCGTCCGGATCGCCGATCGCCCGGATCACCCGCTCGCGCAGGTCGCGCAATCCGCCGACGTAGTCGATAATGGAGAACGTCGCGATGTCGTAGAAGAGCGCGTTGATCGTGAAGTCGCGGCGGAAGGCGTCCTCTTCCGCCGTGCCGAACGTGTTGTCGCGGCGGATGAGCAGGTCGCGCGCGGCCCGCTCGCGCGCCTCATCGGAGAGGGGCGGGTGCCCGTCGCCGGGCGGCGGCTCGAGGTCGGCCGCGTCGGATGCCGGGATGTGGCGGCGGAACGTCGCCACCTCGACGATCTTCTCGCCGAACTTGACGTGCGCCAGGCGGAAGCGCCGGCCGATCACCCAGCAGTTGCGGAACAGCCGCTTCACCTGGTACGGATGCGCCGACGTGCCGATGTCGAAGTCCTTCGGCCGGCGCCCGAGCAGCAGGTCGCGCACGCTGCCGCCCACGAGGTAGGCGATGAACCCCGCGTCCTTGAGACGATAGAGCACCTTCAGCGCGTCGTGATCGATGTCGCGGCGCGAGAGCGGGTGCTCGGAGCGCGGGATGACGATCGGCTCCACCATGGCGAGAGGATTATATCAAATGCCGGGCCGTCAACGCATACAAGTCCATGCTCTGCAAAGGGTTAGCGCACGCCTTTCGCTGGCGGCGCTCCTCGTGGCCCTGGTTTCGCTCCCCGCGGCGGCGCAAACCGGCCTCGACCCGGCCCGCGAGTTGTACAACCAGGGGCATTACCACGAAGCCATCGCGGCAGCCGGCCGCCTGCGCACGGAGGCCACCTCGGACGCCGCCGGCTTGCTCGTGGCGCGGTCGTACCTCGAGCTGTTCCGGAAGACGACGGACCGCGCCAACCTCGCCGCCGCCAGGCAGGCGCTGGCCGAGATCCACCCGGCCAGGCTGAGCGACGACGACAGGACCGACTACCTCATCGGCCTCGGGGAAGCCCTCTACCTCGACGACCAGTTCGGGCCGGCCGCGGCCATTTTCGAGAGCGCCCTCGGCAAGAGCCGCGAGCAGGGACCCCGCACGTTCGACCGGGTCTTCGACTGGTGGGCCACCTGCCTCGACCGGCAGGCGCAGTCCGGCGCGGCCGCCGACCGCGACGCGGTGTACCGGGCGGTGCACGACCGGGCCGCCGTCGAGCTGGAGCGCATGCCCGGATCCGCATCGGCCGCCTACTGGCTCGCGGCCTCGTGTCGCTACCTCGGCGACCTGACGGGGGCCTGGGATGCCGCCGTGGCCGCCTGGGTGCGCGCCCCGCTCACAGACGACGGGGGACGCGCGCTGCGTGCCGACGTGGACCAGCTGGTGCTCCAGGCGATCCTGCCCGAACGGGTCCGCCTGATGGCATCGGGCGACGCCGATCGCGAGCGCGTGGCCGCCGCGCTCCGCGCGGCGTGGGACGGCGTGAAGAAGGATTGGCCGAATCGGTAGGCCGGGCGGTCCGACTCGCCGCTCGCGGCGGTGCCGCGCGAATCACGCGTGACGCTGCCGCAGGTCGCGGGTCGCAAGTCGCAAGCCGGCCCTACGGCTTCGCTTCCCGCCAGTCGTGGCCGGCGCCAACCTCGACCGTCAGGGGGACGGCGAGCGGGTAGGCGCCTTCCATCCCGGCCTTGACCAGGGCGACGACCGCGTCGGCCTCGGCCTCTGGCGCCTCGAACACCAGCTCGTCGTGGACGGTGAGGATCATCCGGGCGCGCCCGCCGGCCGCCCGGTGGCGGTCGAGCGCCCGCTCGACGTCGATCATCGCCCGCTTGAGGATGTCGGCGGCCGTCCCCTGGACGGGGAGGTTGACCGCCGCGCGCTCGGCCGCGGCCCGCACCTGCCCGTTGCGGCTGGTGATCTCGGGCACCAGCCGCCTCCGGCCCGACAGCGTCCGCACGACGCCGGTCCGCCGGGCCTCCTCGAGCAGGCGGTCGATGAACTCGCGAACGCTGGGGAAGCCGGCGAAGTACGCGTCGATGAGTTCCTGCGCCGCCTGCTGCGACACGCCGATGTCCTTCGCCAGCGTGAAGGCGGTCTTCCCGTAGAGCAGCGCGTAGTTGATGATCTTGGCGCGGCGCCGCCGTTCGTGCGGGTCGAGGCCGCTCGCCTCGCCGAACACGCGCCGGGCGGTCTGGTCGTGGATGTCGTCGCCGCGGGTGAACGCCTCGACGAGCGCCCGATCGCCGGTCAGGTGGGCCAGCACGCGCAGCTCGATCTGCGAGTAGTCGGCCGAGACGAGCACGTGGCCCGGCTCGGCGACGAACGCCGCCCGGATCTCGCGCCCGAGCCCGGTGCGGATCGGGATGTTCTGCAGGTTCGGGTCGCTGCTGCTCAGGCGCCCCGTCGCCGCCACCGCCTGGTTGAAGCAGGTGTGGACGCGCCCGGTCTCGGGGTTGACCAGCTGCGGCAGCGCGTCCACGTACGTCCCCTTGAGCTTCTGCATGCCGCGCCACTCGAGGACCAGGCGCGGCAGCTCGTGCGCGACGGCCAGCTCCTCGAGCACCTCGACGGCCGTTGACGCGGCGCCGGTCTTCCCGGTCTTCCGGCCGACCGGCAGCTTCAGCCGCTCGAACAGCACCTCGGAGAGCTGGGCGGGGGAGTTGACGTTGAACCGCCCGCCGGCCAGCTCGAAGATTCGCGTGCTGCGCGCCGTCAGCTCGCGCTCGAGCCGCTCGGACAGCCGCCCGAGCGCCGCCGCGTCCACCTTGATGCCCGCCCGTTCGAGTCCGGCGAGCACCGGCACCAGCGGCAGCTCCAGGTCGCGGAGCACCGTCCCGAGGCCGTCGGCCTCGAGCTGCGGCGACAGGATCCCCGAGAGCTGCCACGGCAGGTCGGCGCGCTCGCCCGCGAAGTCGAGCACCGCGGCCGGCGGCAGCTCGTCGAAGCCGAGCGCCCGGGCGCCGCGGCCGCGCACGTCCTCCTCGGCGATGGCGCGGTACTGGAGGTGCTCGATCGCGCACTGCTCGAGCGGGTGCGACGACCGCGTCGCGTCGAGCAGGTAGCTGGCGAGCATCGTGTCGAACGCGAACCCGCGCAACGTCACGCCGTGCCGCGCCAGCGCCACCGCGTCCGCCTTGAGATCGTGGCCGACCTTTTCCACCCGCTCGTCCTCGAGCACCGGGCGGAGCAGGGCGAGCGCCTGGCGGCGGTCGGGCTGCGGCCCCGAGTCGAGGGCGTGGTGCGCGAGCGGCACGTACCGCGCGCGCCGGTGGCCGGTCGAGACGGCCAGGCCGACCAGGTCGGCCCGCACGGCCGGCCCGGCGGCCGCGAGCGTCCGCAGGGCGAACCGTCCGGCCGAGGCCAGTTCGGCGGCGAGCGCGGCCACCTGGTCGAGCGTCTCGACGACCGCGTAGTCCCGCGCGACCGTGTCGGCCGTCGGCGCGAACTCGTTGAGCAGCGACCGGAACCCCAGCTGGCCGAACAGCTCGAAGCAAGCGGGGCCGTCCGGCCCCTTGTACCGGAGCGTGGCGATGTCCACCTCGACCGGCGCGTCGCGGCGGATCCGGGCCAGCTCGCGGCTCTGCCGCGCCAGGCCGGCGTGCGCGGCAAGGGCCTCGCGGTACTTCTTCTGCGAAACCTCCGCGGCGTGCTCCAGCACGCCGTCGAGCGACCCGAACGTCGTGACCAGCTCGCGCGCCCCCTTGTCGCCGATGCCGGGCACGCCGCTGATGTTGTCCACCGCGTCGCCGGTCAGCGCCAGCACGTCCACCACCAGCTCCGGCGGCACGCCGAATTTCTCCGCGACGCCGGCCGCGTCGTACCAGGTGCCCTCGTCGCGCGGGTTGAAGACACGCACGCCGTCGCCGACCAGCTGGAACATGTCCTTGTCGGCGGTGACGATCGCCACCTGGTAGCCCTCGCGCACCGCCCGCTCCGTCACGGTCCCGATCACGTCGTCGGCCTCGTACCCCTGGCACGAGAGGACCGGGACGCCCAGCGCCTCGCAGGCGCGGTGCACGTACGGGATCTGCTCGGCCAGGTCGTCGGGCATCGGCGGCCGATTGGCCTTGTAGTCGGCGGCCATCTCGGACCTGAAGGTCGGGCCGGCCAGGTCGAAGGCGCACGCGACCAGGTCGGGGCGCTGGTCGGCCACCAGCTTGCGCAGCATGGTGACGAACCCGTAGACGGCGCCCGTCGAACGGCCGTCGGGGCCGGTCAGGCCGCGGATCGCGTGGTAGGCGCGGTAGACCTGCGAGCTGCCGTCGATGAGGAACAGGACGGGCGACGATCGGGTCGGGCGTTCGGTGGTCATGAGTGAGGCCGAACCAGGCGTGGCGGGTGATGAGGGTATATTATCATTGGCCGTCATGTTGAACGCGGGAACGCTGCGCCGATTCGTCGCGATTCGAGGCCTGTTTGCGGTCCTCGCCCTGGCGGTTGTGGCCTCCGGCTGCCGGACGCCGGAGTTCTTCAAGCAGTACGAGTACGAAGAGGACATCTACCTGTCGCTCGACGGGTCGGCGACCATCTACGTGAACGCGTCGCTGGCGTCGCTGGTGGCCCTGCGCGGCGTGAGCCTCGACCTGTCCCCGGCCGCGCGCTTCGATCGCAACCAGATTGCCGCCCTCTACGAGTCGCCCGGGGTGCGCGTCGTCCGCGTGAGCAGCTCGCGCCAGCACGGCCGCCGGTTCGTGTACGTGCGGCTCGAGGTGTCGGACATCCGCAAGCTGCCCTCCGACCCGATGTTCTCGTGGGCCACGATCCGCTTCGACCGGATGGGCAGCCTGTACCGGTTCCGCGAGGATCTGGGCAAGTCGGCCGACAAGCCCGTCGGCGACGTGGGCTGGACGGGGCGGGAGCTGGTGGGGTTCCGGCTGCACCTGCCGAGCAAGATTGTCTACCACAACGCGGGCCAGGGGAACCTGCTCCGCGGCAACATTCTCGTGTGGGACCAGTCCCTGGCCGACCGGCTCGAGGGCGTGCCGCTCGAGATGGAAGCGCGGATGGAGCCGACCTCCATCCTGTATTACACCCTCTGGCTGTTCATCGGCAGCGTGGCCGCCGCCTTCGCCGTGCTCGGCGGGATCATCTGGTGGGTGGTCAAGCGGAGCCGCGACCGGCTGGCGGATCCGGCGGCGTCGGGCGAATCGCCGCGACAGGGGACGAACCCCGGCGCCTGACCCGGCCGATCGGCGCGGGCGCAGGCCGGGATTCGTCCCGATCCCCTCGTGGCGACGCGAGACTTACAGCCCCGGGCCCTTGCGCCACGCCGCCTGGCACTGCTGCATGCGCTGCTGCATCTGCTGCTGCAGCTCCTTGGCCTTGGCCTGCTGCTCGGGCGTCAGGACGGCGAACACCTGGGCGCGGACCGTCGCGCGCAGGACGTCCATGTTGGCCTGCGCCGCCGCCACGTCGGCGGCCCTGGCGCGGATGGTCTGCTCGTCGGCGCCGCCCATGATGGCGGCGTTCAGCGCCTGGCGCGCCGGCCGCATCTTCGCCGCCAGCGCCTGGACGTCAGCCTTGTGGCCCTGGATGATCCCCTGGACCTGCGTCTTCTGCTGGTCCGAGAGGCCGAGCCGCCCCAGGAACATCCGGGCCCCGGCCAACGGGCCGCCGGCCCGCATGCCGCGCTGGCCCATCATGCCGCGGCCGCCCATCATGCGGCCCTGGCCGCCCATCATCTTGCACTGGCCCTGTCCACCCTGGCCGGGCGGCGGCGGGGGCTGCTGCGCGTAGCTCACGCCGGCGGCCACCAGGCCGATGGCGCCGGCCGCCATCGCGATCCCCACGAGCCCACGAACCTTGCTATTCTTTGTCATTGCATCCTCCCACAGCGTGACCGTTCTGCAGTGATAGACAAACGGTTCGTGGCGAGGCCGTGACGAACCCGTGAAACAAGTGTGACAGCGCGAAAGCCGGGTCTCCGGGGCGTCGAAACCGGGCGATGATGATCGCGCGCCGGCGCGGTCGGATCGGGGGTCTGACCATGGCGACGACGGTGCTGGTCGTGGAGGACGAGGCGCACATCCGCGACCTGGTCTGCCTGCACATGCGGCTCGAGGGCTACGAGTGCGTCCCGGTGGGGGACGGCCGCCAGGCCCTGCAGATCGCCGGCGGGCAGAAGCTGGACCTGATCGTGCTCGACCTGATGATCCCGGGCCTCGACGGCCTGACCGTCTGCCGCGCGATCCGGCGCGAGGGCCAGAACCGCGACGTCCCGATCCTGATCCTGACGGCGAGGCGGGAGGAGGCCGACAAGGTGCTCGGCCTCGAGAGCGGGGCCGACGACTACCTGGCCAAGCCGTTCAGCGTGCGCGAGTTGGTGGCCCGGGCGCACGCGCTGCTGCGCCGCGTCCGGCGCGCGACGGAAGCCGCGGCGGAGCCCGCCGCGGGCGCGGCCGCCGGGGCGCCGCCGACCATCTCGGTGCACGGCGTGGAGGTGGACCCGGCGCGGCGGACGGTGCGCGTCAGGGGGCGCGACGTCGAGCTGACCAACCAGGAATTCAACCTGCTGCTGCTGCTCGTCGAGCACCCCGGGATCGTCTTCAGCCGCGCGGCGCTGCTGTCGAGGATCTGGAAGGGCGACACGTTCGTCACCGAGCGCAGCGTGGACACGCTGGTCAAGCGGCTGCGCCACAAGGTCGAGGCGGATCCGGCCAGCCCGGCGCTCATCCTCACGCAGTGGGGCGTCGGGTACAAGCTGGCCGACGTATGAGGATCGATGGCTGAACGCGCCTGGTACCGGAGCCTGTACTGGCGGATCGCCCTCGGCTTCGTGAGCTTCCTGGGCGTCACGCTGGTCATCCAGGCGACGCTGTTCCTCGTGCTCGTCGTCCGCACCGAGCGCGACGTGGCGCCGCGCGCGCTCGACGCGTTCGCGTCCACCGTCGCGGCCAGCGTGGCGTCCGAGATCAACGCGCACGGCATGGCGGAGGTCGAACGCCACCTCGCCGAGCGCTACGGCAGCCTGCCGCGGCCCATCTGGCTCGTCATGGCGGACGGCCGGGTGTTCTCCGGCGCGTGGGGGCCGCCCCCGCCCGGCATCCTCCGCCGCCTGCGCCCGCGGCCGCCCGGCAGGCCCGGCCCGCCCCCGCTGACCAGTCCCGAGGGCCGCGCGATGCTCCATCTGCGCCGGATGGCCGCCGCGCCGGTCGTCGTCGGCGGCCGGACGGTCGGCACGGTGATCGTCCAGGCCGGCCGCCCCTCGGCCTTCGTCCTGCGCGAGATCGGCCCCGTCCTGCTGCTCACCGCGATCGGCCTGGTGATCGCCTTCGGCGCGCTGGCCGCCGTCCTCGTCTTCAGGCCGGCCAACCGCCGCCTGCAGAACCTGGCCGACGCGGCCACGCGGCTGGGCGGCGGCGACACGGCGGCGCGCGTGTCCGAGGAGGGGGGCGACGAGATCGCCGGCGTCGCCCGGGCGTTCAACCGCATGGCCGACGTGCTCACCGAGCGCGCCGAGGCGCTGCAGCTCTCGGACCGCGTCCGCCGGCAGTTGCTCGCCGACGTGTCCCACGAGCTGATGACGCCGTTGACCGCCATTCGCGGCTACCTCGAGACGCTCGACATGCCGTCGATCGCGCTCGACGAGGAGACGCGCAGCCGGTACCTCGCCGTCGTGGGCGAGGAGTCGCTGCGCCTGGAGCGGATCGTCGGCGACCTGCTCGACCTCGCCCGGCTCGAGGCGGGCGGCGGGGCGTTCTCGGTCGAGGACGTCCCCATCGGGCCGATCTTCGCCCGCGTGCTGGAGCGCCACGAACACGCGGCCCGCGAGCGCGGCGTGACGCTCGAGTCGCGCGGCGACCAGGCGATCCTCGTCCGGGGCGACCCGCTGCGCCTGGAGCAGGCGCTGCAGAACCTGGCGGCCAACGCGCTGCGGCACGTCGGCGAGGGCGGCCGGGTGACGCTCGAGGCCTCGCGGGGCGAACAGGGCGTGACGCTCTCGGTGCGGGACGACGGCGCGGGCATCCAGCCCGAGCACCTGTCGCGCGTGTTCGACCGGTTCTACAAGGCGGACGCGTCCCGGTCGGAAGGGGGCGGCACGGGCAGCGGCCTCGGCCTCTCCATCGTCAAGGCGATCGTCGAGCGCCACGGCGGCCGCATCGGCGTGCGCAGCACGCCGGGCGTCGAGACGGTGTTCGAAATCGTCCTGCCCGACGAAGACGCGGGAACGGACGGCTGACGGCCCGCGCCTGGCGTCCCGCGCCTGGCGACACGAGGCCGTGAGTTGAACGAGCCGGTGTTCACCGGTAGGATGGACCGCAGTTGCAGCCGCGTCGGACTCACGTGATGGATCCCTCGACATTCGATTTCGCCGGCTACTACCGCGAGGCGGCCCGGGCCGCCCGGCGCCCGGAACGGACGCCGGAGTACTGGGACGCGCGCGCCTCCTCGCTGAGCGACCGGGCGCTCGACAGCGAGTACGTCCGGCAGTTCGTGGCCCGCATGGATTTCTCCGGCTGCTCGACGCTGCTCGACGTCGGGTGCGGGCCCGGCGCCGTCGCGCTCGCCGCCGCCCCGCGCCTCGCGCACGTCTACGGCCTCGACCACAGCCCCGCCATGCTCGCCGCGTTCGAGGCGAACGCGCGGGCCCGCGGCGTCGCGGGCGCCACGGCCATCCTCAGGTCCTGGGACGACGACTGGACGGACGTGCCCGCGTGCGACATCGTCGTGGCCTCGCGATCGACCGCCGTCCCCGATCTCGAAGCGGCGCTGAGGAAGCTCCACGCGATGGCCCGCCGCCGCGTGTACATCACGTACCCGGCCGACGGCCGGCTCGTCGCCGACGAGGCGCGGCTGGCGATCGGGCGGGAGGCCGCGCCCTGGCCCGACTACCTGTGCGTGGTGGGCATCCTGCACCACCTGGGGCTGCACCCGACGCTCGACTACCTGCCGGGCGACAACGGGCTGGCCGCGTGCGACGACTTCGACTCGTTTCGCGCGAGGATCGAGCGGCTGGTCGGCGGATTGGCCGACGACGAGGTGGCGTCGCTGGCCGCCTACTTCGCGGCGAGGGGCGAGCGGGCCGGGCTGGAGCCGATGCGGTGGGCGCGGCTCTCGTGGGAGGTGGCCGAGAACCCGCGGCTGTCCCCGCGCCGCGCGGGGCCCGCGCGCGGGGCGTCCGCGTCATGACCGGCCGCCACGCCCGCCTGTGGCGGCGCGCCGCCGTGTACGGCAGCCTCTGGGCCGCCGTCGAGATCGTCGTCGGCAGCTTCCTGCACAACCTGCGGATCCCGTTCGCGGGCAGCCTCCTGAGCGCGGTCGGCGTCGTGGTGCTGACCGCGAGCCACCGCGCCTTCCCCGAGCGGGGCCTGATCTGGCGCACGGCCCTGGTGTGCGCGCTGATGAAGTCGGTGTCGCCGAGCGCCGTGATCCTCGGGCCGATGATCGGCATCGTCATGGAGGGGGTCCTCGTCGAGGCGAGCGTGCGCCTGTTCCGCGGGCGGGCGCCCGGCTACCTGGTCGGCGGCGCGCTGGCCGTGTCGTGGTCGATGGCGCAGCGCGTGCTCAACGCGCTCGTGGCGTTCGGCACCGACGTGGTGCGGCTGTACGTGGACGCCTACGGTTACGCCTCGCGGTCGATCGGCGTCTCGTCGTTCGGCCCCTTCGACCTGGTGGCCGCGCTGGTCGCCCTCGAGATGGGCGCGGGCGTCGCGGCCGCGCTGCTCGGCCTGCGCATCGCCAGGCGCGCCGCCGAGGCCGCGGCGGACGTGCCGCCGGCCGCGGCGCCCGGCCCGTGGTTTCCCGGCCCGCCGATCACGGCGGTGGGCAACTGGTCGCTTCCGCGGCTCGCGCTCGTGGCCGCGGCCATGCTGGGCGGGATGGTGGCCATCGGCGGGCTGCCGCTGTGGGCGGGCGCCCTCTACGCGGCGGGACTGGCGGCCTTCGTGCTGCGCACCTACCCGCGGGCGGCGGCGCGGATCCACCGGCCGTCGCTCTGGATCGAGATGGGCGCGGTGATGCTGCTCTCCGGCCTCTTTCTCGGCGGCCTCGGCCACGGCGCGGCCGGGCTGCTGGCCGGCCTCTCGGCCGGCGCCGCCATGGTGCTGCGCGCGACGATCGTGCTGTTCGGGTTCACGGCCATCTCGGTGGAACTGCGCAACCCGTCGATCATGGCGCTGGTCGAGCGCCGCGGCCTGAGGGGCGTGTCCGATGCGCTGGGCGTGGCGTTCGGCGCGCTGCCGGCCTTCACGTCGGCGCTGGCCGACGAGCGGCAGCCGTGGCGCCGCCCCGGGCGGCTCATCGCCCGCCTGCTGCAGACGGCCAACCGCCTCGTCGAGGACGGGCGCGGCGCCTCGACGGCGCGGTCGGCCGTCGTCGTGACCGGGCCGACCGGGTCGGGCAAGACCACGCTGGTCACCGCGGTCGTCGAGCGGCTCCGGGCGCGCGGCGTCCGCGTCGCCGGGATCGTGGCGCCGGGGCTGCTGGCCGACGGCCGGCGCACCGGCTTCGATCTCGTGAACCTGGCGACGGGCGAGCGCGCCGAACTGGCGCGCGAGCGGCAGGACGTGGGCGGCCCGCACGCGCGCTGGAGCCGGTTCGCCTTCACGCCCGAGGGCCTCGCCCTCGGCCGCCGCGCGCTGGGCGAGGACGCGCGCGGCGCCGACGTCGTCGTGGTGGACGAGGTGGGGCCGTTCGAACTGTCGGGAGGGGGATGGGCGCGTCCGCTCGACGAGCTCGCCCGCGGGTTCCGCGGGCGGCTGCTGCTCGTCGTGCGCGAGTCGGTGGTGGAGGCCGTCAGCGCCCGGTGGGCGCCGGCCGAGACCGTCGTCTGCGAGGCGGCGACCGCCGACCCCGGCCGGGTGGCCGGCCTGCTCGACGGCCGGCCCTGAGCCCGCCCGTCAATTCAGCTTCTCGAGCGCCGCCCGCATCTCGGCGTCGGTCTTGAGGTGGTTGGTGACCGAGAACGCGTCGAACGAGCTGGCCAGCGACCGCGCCAGCGCCCGCTCGACGTCGTTGTTCACCACGCCGGTCAGCGTCACCCGCCCGTGGTCCACGATGATGTGGATCGGCGGGTTCGGCATCGAGGCGTACTGCCAGAAGGCCGAGTTGCCGTAGATGGCGCGCGCGATCTCGTACCGGAGCTGGTCGTCGAAGAACGACACCGGCAGCGTCTTGATCTCGTTCCTGACCGCCACGACGCCCGGCACCTTCGACACGCGGCGCGCGATGTCGGTCGCCTTGAACGGCATCGTCACCTCGCCGGTCAGCGTCACGACGCCGTGATCGATGCTGCCGTTCACGTTGTCGAACACGGTGAACCTCGGGTACGTCACCACGGCCCGGGCCACCTTCACGAAGATCTGCGCGTCGGTCGACATGCCCTGCGCGAAGACCGTGGACGACACCAGCAACGCCATTGCACCCACCAGCGCTGCTCGCTTCAACATGGGAGAGCCTCCTGAAGAATGAGTCCCGTACCGCCCCGGCATCCCATGCCGCGCCCGGCGGCCACCCTTTCCTACATCAAAGGCCATGCCAGTCGCCGGTGCGCGCGGATGCCTTGAAAACGGCGAGAGCCGCCGCATGTCAAGCCCGACAGTTGACGGGCTGTGCTCGGATGAGGACAGGCGGAGAGGCTATCCGCCGTGGCCGGCGAGACTCCCTTGAGCTGGTAGAACAGCTCCAGCTCGGTTCGCTCTTCTTCGGGGTCGGCGTCGAGCCCGCGCTGCTCGCGCGCCACCTCGTCGGCCGCCTCGCGGTCGGCCGGGTCGGTGAAGGCCGCCGTCAGCTTCTGGTACTCTTCCTCGGCCTCACGTATACTGGGGCCGGGTAGAGACACGTGCAATCGGCGGTCGACTGTCGGCTGTCGACTGTCGGCGGTCGACTGTTGGCGGCTTGCGGCCGGCCGACCGCCGGCCGACCGCCGACCGCCGACCGCCGACCGCCGGCCGACCGCCGGCCGACCGCCGACGGCCGACCGCCGACAGCCGATTAGGAGCACCAATGCCCGAGCCCCCGCGCACCCCGGATCCGTCCCAGGGCGACATCGACGCGCTGCTCAGCGAGGATCGCGTCTTCGATCCGCCTCCGCCATTCCGCCAGCAGGCCAACGCCAGCGACGCGTCCATTTACGAGCAGGCCGACGCGGACCCGGAGGCCTTCTGGGCCGGGTTCGCGGGCGAGCTCGAGTGGAGCCGCCCGTGGGACCGCGTGCTCGAGTGGAACCCGCCTCACGCGAAGTGGTTCGTCGGCGGCGCGATCAACGCCAGCGTGAAC
>JAJXZZ010000412.1 GCA_021779795.1 Acidobacteriota bacterium
CACGGCCGCGATCTCGTTCGCGGCGATCCCGCTGTCGCTGCTCGCCGCCACGATCGTGGTCGAACGCCTCGGGTACACGCTCAACACGATGACGCTGGGCGGGCTGGCGATCGCCATCGGCGAAGTCGTCGACGACGCGGTGATCGACGTCGAGAACATCCATCGCCGCCTGCGCGAGAACCGGGCGGCCGCCGAGCCGCGGCCGGTCTTCCGCGTCGTGCTCGATGCCTCGATCGAGGTGCGCAGCGCGGTCGTGTACGCGACGTTCTCGGTCATCCTGGTGTTCCTGCCGGTCCTCACCATGAGCGGGGTGGCGGGCCGCATCTTCTCGCCGCTCGGCGTCACCTACATCTGGGCCATCCTGGCCTCCCTGCTGGTCGCGCTGACCGTGACGCCGGCATTGTCGATGCTGCTGCTCGGGCACGGGGAGCCGAGACGGGCGGACCCGCCCCTGGTGGCCTGGCTGCGGGCGGGCTACGAGCGCGTGCTGCGGCGCGTGGAGCGGCATCCGGGCGTCGTCGGCGGCGCGGTGGCCCTGCTGGTCTTCGTCGCCGCGCTGGCGATCCCGTTCCTCGGCGGCGAGTTCCTTCCGGCCCTGCGCGAGGGGCACTTCATCGCGCACATGACGGCCGTGCCCGGCACCTCGCTCGACCAGTCGATGCGGCTGGGAGACCGCGTCTCGCGGGCGTTGATGACGATCCCGGCCGTGCGCGAGGTCGCGCAGCGCGCGGGCCGCGCGGAACTCTCGGACGATTACGCGGGGACGCACAGCAGCGAGTTCGAGGTCGATCTCCGCGCGCTCGGCGCGAGGGAGACCGACGAGGCCCTGGCCCGCATCCGCAGCACGCTCGCGTCGTTCCCGGGCGCGGCGTTCTCGGTCAACACGTTCCTCACCGAGCGGATCGAGGAGATCCTCTCGGGCTACACGGGCGCCGTGGCGGTGAACATCTATGGGCCGGACCTGGGCGAGCTCGACCGCGCCGCCGCGCGCGTCGCCCGCGCGCTCGCCGCCACACCGGGCGCGCGCGACGTTCAGATCCAGTCGCCGCCAGGCATGCCGCAGGCGACCGTCCGGCTCCGCCCGGCCGACGTGGCGCGGTGGGGCCTGGACAACGCCCAGGCGCTGGGCGCCGTCCGCGTCGCGTTTGCCGGCGAGGTCGTCGGGCAGATCTACCGCGGCAACCAGGTGTTCCCGGTGTCCGTAATCCTGAGGCCCGCGGACCGTCAGTCGATCGCCGCGATCGCGTCGCTGCCCGTGCGGAGCCCGCAGGGGGCCTACGTGCCGCTGGGCCAGGTGGCCGACGTCTTCGAGAACTCCGGGCGGTACATGATCGCGCACATCGGCGCCCGCCGCGTGCAGTCCGTCACGGCCAACGTATCCGGGCGCGACGTGGCGTCGTTCGAGGCCGCCGCGAAAGGGCGGATCTCACGACAGGCGCTGCCCGCGGGAATGTACGTGGAGTTCGCGGGCGCCGCGCGGGAGCAGGCGCGATCCCGGCACGACCTGCTGGTTCACTCGCTGATCGCGGGGATCGGCATCCTCCTCCTGCTCTCGATGGTCATGCAGAACGTCCGCAACCTGCTGCTGGTGCTCGCGAACCTCCCCTTCGCGCTGGTCGGCGGGATCTTCGTCGCGGTGGGTATGGGCGGGAGCCTGTCGCTGGGATCCCTCATCGGCTTCGTCACGCTGTTCGGCATCACGCTCCGGAACTCGATCATGCTCGTCTCGCACTACGAGCACCTCGTCTCGGTGGAGGGGCTGGAGTGGAATGTCGGCACGGCGATCCGCGGAGCGTCCGAGCGCGTGTCGCCGATTCTCATGACGGCGCTCGTGACCGGCCTGGGCCTGCTGCCGCTCGCCCTCGGGTCCGGCGCGCCAGGCCGCGAGATCGAGGGGCCGATGGCGGTCGTCATCCTCGGCGGCCTCGCGACCTCGACGACGCTGAACCTGCTCGTGCTGCCCACGCTGGCGCTCCGCTACGGACGCTTCCGGCGCGGCGCGGACGCGCGGGAGGAGTGACGCCGCCGCGCGTTTTCGCGCCTCACGGCCGCTTCGCCGGCCCCGCCGCCGGAGGCGCGAACGTGCAGGTCCGCTCGGCCAGCTTCGTCGGCGCGACCGTCAGCGCCGGCAGGCCCTTCTCTGCGAGAAGGGCGTTGAAGGCCGCGACGTCCGTCGCCTGCGCCTTCGTCCACGCCGCGACGGTCGCGTTGTAAGACTGGCAGCCCCCCACCCATGTGTCGATCTGCGCCTGGGGCGGCGCCATGTCGAGGCCCACCTGGTCCAGGCTGATCAGGCTGTTGAACGTGCCGTTGAGCGTCGCGAACGACGTCACCGCGCCCGGCGGAACGGGCTGGCCGCCGCGCGGGCCCGGCCCGAACCCGCCGCGTTCGCCGCCCGGCCCGCCGAACGCGCCGAGTTTGCCGTCGAGCGCCTTCGCCTGCGCGGCCACGTCGCGCGGAAGCTTTCCGCGTTCGAGCGCCGCCAGCGCGTGGCGCACGGCCGTCACTTCCTCGTTGGCGCCGTACGTGTCCCTGGCGCCTTCGTACGCCAGGTCCATGAGCGCGTGCTGCGCCCGCAGCCCGGCCATCACGGCCGGGCTCTCGCCGACCCGGGGGTCGTTGCGCACCACGAGCGGCTGCGTGTACCTGGCGCCGTCAACCGTCAGGACGAGCGTGTAGGTGCCGGGCAGCGCCTGCGCGCCGTGCGGCCCGGGCGTCACCAGGCCTTCGACCGCGTTCATCTGGTTCTGCAGGTCGTGGCCGATCGCGGGCGGGTCGTCGTAGCGCAGGTCCCAGTTGACGCGGTGCATCCCCGGACTCGCGGGCAGCGACCGGCTCTCGGGCGTCGCCAGCCATCGGTCGGTGTACAGCGCGCCCGTGATCGGCGGGGGCGGCGTGCTCGAAATCGTCCGGACCAGGCGGCCGGCCGCGTCGAAGACCTTCAGCGTCATCTCGCCGCGCGGCGGCTGACCGAGGTGGTAGTAGACGATCGCGCCGTAGGGCGGGTTCGGCGCGTGCGGCTCGTCCCGGTTGATCGGCTGGTCCCAGTTGGCGTTCATCCGCGCCCGGA
>JAJXZZ010000035.1 GCA_021779795.1 Acidobacteriota bacterium
CGCAGCGCGGCCACCGTCTGCACCGTCACGCCGGCCCGGCGGGCGGCGTCGATCATCACGGCGTCGGAGGCCGTGACGACCGGCCCGGCCCCGAGGCGCCCGAACGCGCCCCTCGGGTCGGCGTCGCGCGCCGGCTCGCCGCGGCTCAGGAGCACGACCCGGTCGGGCTGGACCTCGCGGGCGAGCCGCGCCAGGCCGCGGTCGCCGAACAGCCCCTGCGTCGTCCAGGCCACGGTGACGGTGCCCGTGATCGCGGGCGGCCGGCTGGCATCCGCCGGGCCCAGCATGTCCACGAGCGCAAGGGCCGCGCCTCTCGCCTGGGCGTCCACGCCGGCCGTGCGTCCGCCGGCCAGGGGTTGGACGCGGTTGCGCAGGGCGACGGTGTCGAGCAGGCGGATGCCCAGCCGCTCCACCTCCGCCCGCGACCTCGCGCCGACGTCCACGAAGACGTCGTCGAGGCTGCGCACGGCCTTCGACTGGTCGCGGCCGCGCTGCAGGTGGGTGGAGGCGGTGGCGACGACGCCGGGCACGTACGCCGGCTTCGCCGCGGCCGGCCGCCCCGGCGCGGCGCGGAGCGCGGCCGCGACGCCGGAGGTGCGGATGAGGACCGGCTGGCCGTAGACGAACTGGTCGAACAGCCGGAACGACGCCCCGGTCGTCAGCCTCGCCAGCCGCAGGTACCCGTCGTCGGTGATGCCCGAAACGAGGTACCCGTCCTCGTCGATGCTGGCCGCCACGAGCACGTGCGGCTGCCCGTGGCCGAACGACAGCACGAGGTTGCCCGGCTCGTCCACCGTCGGGTGCGCCCACTTCGGCAGCAGGCGGGCGATGGCGGCGCGGGCGTCGTCTTCTCGGCCCGACACCGCCTGCGCGCGGATCAGGAGTTCGAGGCGGCCGTCGGCCGCGCGCGCCAGCGCGGGGGCCGCGAGTGCCATAATCGTGACAAGGGCCAGGCAACGACGGATGGTCATTGGACGTGTCTCCAAGCAGGTCAGTCGCGCATCATATCAGGATGGGGTGCGTGAAGGCGCAGGGGCAGGGTAGACTGGCGGACACCATGGGATACGCGCGAACGGTGATGGGGCGGGCGGCGGCCGGCGTCGCGGTGCTGGCGCTCGCGGCGGGCGCCGCGGCGCAGACGAACCCGGTGCAGTGGTCGGCTGCCGCCCCTGCCGGAACGGTCCGCCCCGGCGGGACCGTGACCGTCGAGGTGACGGCGCAGATGGACGCCGGCTGGCACATCTACGCCCTGGCGCAGCCGCGCCCGCCGATTGCCACGACGATCACCGTGCCGGCGGGTCAGCCGTTCGCGCTGGCCGGCGAAATCGGGGCCCCGACCCCCCGGAGCGCGTTCGACCAGAGCTTCGACATCGAGACCGTGTTCTACGAGGGCCGGGCCGTGTTCGCCGTGACGCTCGGCGTGCGGCCCGACGCGCCGCAGGGCCGGACCAACGCCCGCGTGCAGGCGTACTTCCAGGCCTGCAACAGCCAGTTCTGCATGCCGCCGCGGGCGGTCACGGTGGAGGTGCCGGTCGAGATCGCCGGCGCGCCTCTTGCCGCCCAGGCCTGGACGGCCGCGGGCCAGGCCGCGACGCCGCCGGCCACCGCACCCTCGGCCGCGACGCCGGCCGCGGGCCAGGCCGCGGCGCCCCGGCCGTTCACCGCCAGCGGCACGCCGGCCGCCGGGTCGATCTGGTCGTTCCTGTGGCTGGCCATGACGGTTGGCGCGCTCTCGCTGCTGACGCCGTGCGTCTTCCCGATGGTGCCGATCACCGTGTCCTACTTCACCAAGCACGCCTCGGGCAGCCGGCGCCGGGCGGTGGGGCAGGCGGTGACCTACATGCTCGGCATCGTCCTGACCTTCACGGCGCTCGGGATGGCGATGGCGCTGGTCGTGGGCGCGACGAGCCTGAACCGGTTCGCGGCCAACCCCTGGATCAACATCCTCATCACCGTCATCTTCGTCCTGTTCGCGCTCAGCCTGTTCGGCGTCTTCGAGGTCGGCCTGCCGCCGGCGCTGGTCAACCGGGTGGACGCGCTGACGCGCCGGCAGGGGGGCAGCCAGACGGTGGCGACGCTGCTGATGGGCCTGACCTTCACCCTGACCTCGTTCACCTGCACGGCCCCGTTCGTCGGCACGCTGCTCGTCATGGCGGCCGGCGGCGACTGGCAGTGGCCGCTGGCCGGCATGCTGGCCTTCTCGACCGTCTTCGCGCTGCCGTTCTTCGTCCTCGCGCTCGTGCCGCAGTGGATGGCGTCGCTGCCGAAGTCGGGCGGCTGGCTCAACGTGGTGAAGGTGCTGATGGCCTTCCTCGAGCTGGCCGCGGCGATGAAGTTCGTCTCGAACGTCGATCTCATCTGGGGCTGGGGGATCTTCACGCACGACGTCGTGCTCGCCACCTGGGTGGTGATCTTCGCGCTGATGGCGCTCTACGTGCTGGGGCTGTTCCGCTTCGAGCACGAGGCGCCGGTGGCGCACGTCGGGCTGGGGCGGCTCTCGGTCGCGATCGTCTGCGGCACGATCGCCATGTGGCTGACGACGGGGCTGGCAGGCAAGCCGCTCGGCGAGCTGGAGGCGTTCCTCCCGCCGCCGCCCGAGTCGCTGTCGTCGGGCGTCGCGGCGGTGTCGGCCTCGGACGGCCTGCCGTGGATCATGAACGACTACCCGCAGGCGCTGGCGAAGGCGAAGGCGGAGGGGCGGCGCGTGTTCGTCGATTTCACCGGCTACACCTGCACGAACTGCCGGTGGATGGAGGCGAACATGTTCACCCGGCCCGACGTGCGGCAGGCGCTGTCGTCGTTCGTGCTCGTGCGGCTCTACACCGACGGCGACGGGGCGATCTTCCAGCGCCAGCAGCGGCTGCAGGAGGAGATGTACCAGACGGTGGCGCTGCCGTTCTACGCGGTGGTCAACGCGGACGGCAGCCCCGTGGGCAGCTTTGCCGGCCTGACGCGCGACCCGGCCCAGTTCGTGGCGTTCCTGCGCCGGGCCGGGGCGTCGTAGACCCGGAGCTCACCTGCGCTGAGAGGTTCGCTCCGCTGTCGGCTCGGGGATCAGGGCTCAGGGAACAAGGCTCAGGGCTCAAGGCTCAGGGCTCAGGGCTCACGCGAAGCACGGCTCGACCCCGGCCCCTGCGGCCTCCTGCGCGGACGTCACTCTTCCGCGAGCAGGCGGCGCTCGCCGCTGAGCGCCCGGATGCGGGTCGCGTCCTGCACGACCTCGAGGGCGCCGAGGTACTCGCCCTTCGCGTCGCGCACCGGGAAGTAGCGGATGTGCACGAAGCGTCCGCCCATCTCGATCCAGAACTCGGCCACCGACCGGCGGCCCGCCTTGAAGTCGGCGAGGATCCGGTTGACCAGGTGCACGCTCTTCTCCGGGTGGCAGTTCTGCACCGCCATGCCGATGACGCCGCGGGTGCGCGGGAAGATCTTCTCGCCGTTCTCGTGCGAGAAGTAGCGCACGCGGTCGTCCTTGTCCACGAACGACAGCTCGACCGGCAGCGTGTTCAGGATCGCCGCCATGACGTCGCGCTCCACGCCGAAGGAGAGGTCCTCGACGCCGCCCCCGGTGATGACCCGCTCGGCCAGCGCGTAGTAGCGGGCGCGCGTGTCGGGGCCGAGCGCGGCCTCGGTCGCCGCGATGCCCGCGAGGACCGCCTCGCCGTCGGCGGCCGTCATGACGCGGCGGGCCATCGGGTAGAGGATGTCGTTCTCCTTCCAGTAGTGGTTCTTGAGCAGCGTCGCGTACTCGTCGAACGCCTGGCGCAGCGGCTCGAGCGCGTCGGCGCGGCCCGCGGCGCACGCCTCGACGAGCTCGAGCAGGCGCGGCTGCAGGGCGCGGCTCTGCTCGTGCTCGGCGAGCATGACGGCCAGCGGCCCGCCCTGGCGCGGGATGCCGCGGCGCTCGATGAGCGGGAAGAGATGGTTCTCCTCCTTCTTGTTGTGGCAGCCGTCCACGTATTCGCCGAAGTAGCGGGCCGCATTCCGCAGCAGTTCGGCCGAAGGCGCCGCCGGACCCGCGAGCGCGAGCGCGACGGCGTCGAGGACCTGCTCGGTCGTCTGGTGATCGGTCATCAGCAGGTCTGACCAGGACTCGGACATCATGCCCTCCGGAAACCGGTAATGTACTTCCCCCATTGTCGCCCGCGCGGGCCTTCCGTCTATTATGATCCAGCGCATAAGTACGAGTCGTGCGGCCCCCGGGCGGACCGGGCGCGGCGGCTCTTCGGGCGGGCGGCGGCGACGCCGGCCCGCTCTCGCGAGACGGCATGGCGAACGCGCGCTCGAGCGTGGCGGACTGGTGGCGCGGCTGGGCGGGGCCGCGGGGCGTGGCGGCCCTGGCCGCCCTGCTGTCCGGCGCCCTGTTCCTGGCGGCCTGGACCCAGGCCGGCCGCTGGCGGGACGCCAGCGAGCTGCAGCGGGTCCGCGACGACGTGCGCGTCGCGCTCAGCGTCCGGAGCAACGCGCTCGTTTCGGCGCTCGAGCGCCGGATCGCGCTGTTCGACGGCCTCCACGCCTACGTCGAGCTGCGGCTCAGGTCGCCCGACTTCGCCGACCGGTTCACGACCTTCGCCTCGCGCGTCCGGACCACGGTGCCCGGCGTCAGGGACATCGCGCTGGCGCGCGGCAAGGCCTACGAGATCGTCATTCCCCCCGCGGGCCGCGCGCGAACGCCCGGCGACGACCCGCTGCACGACCCCCGGCCGGACGTGCGGGCCGACACCCGTCGGGCCCTCGACGGGGACGCCCTCGTCCTCAGCGGGCCGGCGGACTTCGCCCGCGGGGACCTCGTCCTGGTCGTCAGGCGCGCCGTGCACGTCGAGGGCCGGACCTGGGGGCTGCTGGCCGCCGTCCTCGACTTCCAGCCGATCCTGGACGAGGCGGGGCTCTCGTCCAGTCGCGGCGGCCTGTTGATCGCCGTCCGCCGCGGCAGGGAAGGGCGCCTGGTCGGGCCCGCGGAGGCGTTTCAGGGGAACCCCGTCCGCCAGGCCATCGACCTGCCCGACGGGCCGTGGGAGATGGCCGGCCGGCCCGAGGACGGCTGGGGCGCCGCGCTCCGGCCCTCCCGCCACCTGTGGCTCGTGTCGGGCATCGTCCTGAGCCTGGTGCCGATGACCCTGGTCTTCGTGCTGGCCTGGCGGCAGCGCGTGCGCAGCCAGTACCAGGCGAGGACCGAGGCACTGGTCGAGGAGCGCACGGCCGCGCTGGCGCGCACGTCGGTGATCGTCGCCAACAGCCCGGTCATCCTCGTGCGCTGGCTGCCGGGCGAGAACTGGCCGGTCGACTACGTGTCCGACAACATCGCCCAGTTCGGCTACTCGGCCGACGACTTCCTGTCGGGCCGCCTGAGCTGGGCGGACATCCTGCTGCCCGAGGACCTCGACCGCATCAGGGCCGAGGCGGCCCGCGACCGGCAGGCCGGCGTCCGCCGCACGCGCCAGGAGTACCGCATCCTCACCGCCGACGGCGCCGTGCGGTGGATGGAGGACCGCACCGCGTTCGTCGAGGGATCCGGCGGCCAGCCGATCCACCAGGGCATCCTCATCGACATCACCGAGCGCAAGCAGCGCGAGCAGGCGCAGGAGGAGGCCGAGCGCCGCCTGCGCGGCATCTTCGAGCGCGTGCAACTGGCCGCCGTCATGACCGACGCCGACGGGCGCGTGACCTTCTGCAACAGCTTCCTGCTGGGCCTGACCGGGTGGGGCCGCGACGAGGTCCTCGGCGCCGACTGGTTCGACACCTTCGTGCCCGAGCCCGAGCGCGGCGAGGTGCGTCGCTGGTTCCGGAGCGCCCTGGCGAGCGGGGCGCCCGGGGGCAGCCACGAGTACCCGATCGTCACCCGCGGCGGGGCGCGGCGCGTGATGTCCTGGGACCACACGCGCATCCGCGGCGCCGCGGGCGAGGCGGCCGGCATGGCCAGCTTCGGCCGCGACCTCACCGACCAGCGCCAGCTCGAGGCGCAGTACCTGCAGTCGCAGAAGATGGAGGCCGTCGGCCAGCTCGCCGGCGGGATCGCCCACGACTTCAACAACCTGCTGCAGGTCATCTCGGGCTTCGCCGGCCTCGCGCTCGACGACCTGCCCGAGGGAGCGCCCGCCCGCCGCGAGATCCTCGAAGTCGAGCGGGCGGCCGGGCGCGCGACCTCGCTCGTGCGCCAGCTGCTCGCCTTCAGCCGGCGGCAGCCGACCGAGCGCCGGGTCGTGGACCTCAACGAGGCGGTGGCGTCGCTGATGACGATGCTGCGGCGCGTCATCGGCGAGCACATCGACCTCCACTTCGCGCCGGGCGCCGACGTCCCGTTCGTCGAGGCCGACCTCGCCCAGATCGAGCAGGTGCTGGTCAACCTCTCGGTCAACGCGCGCGACGCGATGCCCGGCGGCGGCCGCCTCACGATCGCCACCGCGCTGGCCGCGCTCGGCCCCGAGTTCGTCGAGCGCCATCCGTGGGCCCGGCCGGGCCGATTCGTCGTGCTGACCGTGTCGGACACCGGCCCGGGGATCCCGCCCGCCGTCCTCGCGCACATCTTCGAGCCGTTCTTCACGACCAAGGACGTCGGCAAGGGGTCGGGGCTCGGCCTGGCGACCGTCTACGGCATCGTCAAGCAGCACGACGGGATGATCGACGTCGCCACGGGCCCCGAGTCGGGCACGGCGTTCATGGTCTACCTGCCCGCGGAGACCGGCACGGCGGCGCCGGCCGAGCCCGCGCGCGCGCAGGCCGCGGGCGGTCCCGGCGGCGAAACGATCCTCGTCGCCGAGGACGACGCGCTGGTGCGCGCCCTGGCGGTCCGGGTGCTCGAGCAGGCCGGGTTCGAGGTGCTGGCGGCCAGGGACGGCGCCGAGGCCATCGGGCTCGTGGAATCGCGCGGCGCGGAGATCGACCTGGCGCTGGTCGACCTGGTGATGCCGAAGGTCAGCGGGCCGCAGGTGCGGCGGCGCATCCGCGAACTCCATCCCTCGATGGCGGTCGTCTACTGCAGCGGTTACAGCCGCTCCACGGCGGGCGGCGGCGCCGACGAGGCGGCGGAGGAGGGGACCTGCCTGCTCATGAAGCCCTACACGCGCGCCGCCCTCCTCGACTGCGTGCGCGCCGCGCTCGCGCCCCGCGGACCGGCCCGCGTACAATCGGCGGAGGAGACACTCTTCGGAAGGGAGCGACGCCGATGAAGGTCCTGGTCGATCTGTCCGTCGTGCCGATGGGCGTGGGGACTTCGCTGTCGGGTTACGTGGCCGCGTGCGAGCGGGTCATCGGGGAGGCGGGGCTGTCGCACCGCCTCCACGCGTTCGGCACCAACATCGAGGGGGAATGGGACGACGTCTTCGCGGCGGTCAAGCGGTGCCACGAAGTCCTGCACGGCATGGGCGCCCCGCGCGTGCACACCAGCATCGTCGTCGGCACGCGGACCGACCGCCCGCAGTCGCTCGACGACAAGGTGCAGAGCGTCCAGGCGAAGGTGTGAAGGGAGGGGGCGCGGCCGGCCGGCCGCGCCCCCTGGAACCCGCCTACTGCCGCCCGAGGATCGGCACGTCGGTCGCGCCGCCCCAGCCGGCGATCGTCATCACGTCCATCACGTACCACGTGCCGGTGGACGGCCGGTACACCGCGACCTCCGCCTTGCCGTCGCCGTTGTAGTCGCCCGGCACCGGGATGTCGCCGATGCCGCCCCACTGCGCCGCCTGGTAGGTCGCGGTCGAGTAGCCGTCCTTCGACATCAGGCCGAACCAGTAGCCGTTCGACGGCCGGAACACCCCGATGTCCGTCTTCCCGTCGCCGTCGTAGTCGGCCTGCACCGGGATGTCGCCGTCCATCCCCCACTGCACGGTCATCAGCGTCGCGCCGGTCTGCGAGCTGCGGATCGTCCACATGCCGGTGGTCGGCGTGAACACCGCCAGGTCGGCCTTGCCGTCGCCGTCGTAGTCGCCCTGGGCCGGCTTGTCCCCGGGCGAGCCCCACACCGTGGTCTGCGTCGTGGTGAACCCGCTCGCGCTCGTCAGCACCGACCACTGCGCCGTGGCCGGCGTGAACACGGCGACGTCGGTGATCCCGTCGCCGTCATAATCGGCCGGCACGGGCACGTCGCCCGTCGTTCCCAGCGACAGGATCCGCCCGTCCTCGAGGATCCACTGGCCCGTCGTCGGGCGGTAGACCGCCCGCTCCTGCCGTCCCGTCCCCTGGTAGTCGCCGGGCACCGGCACGTCGCCGGCCTGGCCGAGCGTCACCGCCGTGGACGCGTGATACGCGAACGTCGATTCGAGCGTGTACCACGTCCCGTTGGACGGGGTGAACACCGTGACGTCGGCCAGGCCGTCGTGGTCGAAGTCCCCGGCTGTTTCGGGGATGGGCGTCGCCGGCAGCTTCGGCGTCTGGCCCACCGGGATGTCGCCGTCCTGGCCCCATGACACGCTGGTGGTCGCGCTCGTCGTGGGGTTGAGCGAGTACCAGAACCCGGTTGACGGGCGGAACACCACGAACTCCGTCCTGCCGTCGCCGTCCACGTCGAGCGGCACCGGCACGTCGCCGTCCATTCCCCACTGCGCCATCGGCCCGCCCGACACGTACCACCAGCCGGTCGCCGGCCGGTACACCGCCATCTCGGTCTTCCCGTCGCCGTTGTAGTCGGCCGCCACGGGGATGTCACCCCACATGCCCCACTGCACCGCGGGGCCGTTCATCACGTACCAGAACCCCGTCGTCGGCCGGAACACCGCGATGTCGGTCACCCCGTCGCCGTCGTAGTCGCCCGGGGTCGGGATGTCCCCGCGCATCCCCCAGTTGACCGAGCCGGCCTGGCCCTGGATGAACCAGTCTCCGGTTGACGGCCGGAACACGGCCATCTCCGTCTTGCCGTCGCCGTTGTAGTCGCCCGGCACCGGCACGTCGCCCACCTGGCCGAACACGACCGGCGACTGGCCCTGGACGATCCACTCGCTCGTCGAGGGACGGTAGACGGCCAGTTCCGCGTGCCCGTCGCCGTTGTAGTCGGCCACGACCGGGACGTCCCCGGGCTGCCCGAACGTGGTCGGCACCCAGTTGCCGTTGATCCACCACTGGCCGGTCGCCTCGCGGAAGACGACGATGCTCGAGATGCCGGTGCCCGTCAGGTCCACCGGGGCGAGGATCGACGGCTGCTGTTCGTACCCCGTGGTGATGGCGACCGGCGTCCACTGGTCCGTCGTCGTGCCGTCGCCGAGCTGGCCGTAGTCGTTCAGGCCCCACGACAGCACGCCGCCGGCGGTCGTCCACGCGCACGTGTGTCCCCAGCCTGCGGTGACGCCCGCCACGAGGCTGCCCAGCCCGTCGATCGCCTTCGGGGTGTACTGGTATTCCTCCATCAGGCCGTCGCCGAGCTGGCCGAAGAAGTTGTAGCCCCAGCACAGCACCGTCGAGCTGGTCGTGACCGCGCAGGTGTGTCCCCAGCCGGGCGAGATCCTGGCGACGCCGCTGTCGAGGCCGGTGACCGGCGTCGGCGTGAACGCGTCGTTCGTCGTGCCGTCGCCGAGCTGCCCCATCTCGTTGTACCCCCAGCAGAGCGCGCCCCCCGCGGCGTTGATCGCGCAGGTGTGGTAGTAGCCGGCCTCGACGGCCGTCACGCCGGCGGCGAGCCCGGTCACCGGCACGGGCGTATACCGGTCGAGCGTCGTGCCGTCGCCGAGCTGGCCGTCGAAGTTGTAGCCCCAGCAGGCCACGCCGCCGCCGGTCGTCAGGGCGCAGGTGTGGAGGTTGCCGGCGGTGACCGCGGCCACGCCGCTGCCGAGGCCGCTGACCGGCGTCGGCGTCCACCGGTCGGTGGTCGTGCCGTCGCCGATCTCGCCCTGGGCGTTGAGCCCCCAGCAGACCACGCCGCCGGCCGCCGTCAGGGCGCAGGTGTGCCAGCCTCCGACCGCGATCGCCGTCACGCCGGTCTCGAGGCCGCTGACGGGCGTGGGCACCAGGCGGTTGGTCGTCGTGCCATCGCCGATCTGGCCGACCTCGTTGTCGCCCCAGCACAGCACGCCGCCGCCGGTCGTCAGCGCGCAGGCGTGCCGGCTGCCGACGCCGATGGCGGCGACGCCGCTCTCGAGCCCGCTGACCTGGCCTGGGGTCGATCGGTTCGTGGTCGTGCCGTCTCCGAGTTCGCCGTCCTCGTTGCCGCCCCAGCAGATCACGCGCCCGGCCGACGTCATGGCGCACGTGTGCAGGTAGCCGGCCGCCACGTTCGTCACGATCTCTCCGGCCGTCGCGAGGGCGCCAACGCCCAGGCACCCGACAACGAGCCCCAGCCGAATCAACACACTCTTCATGACACCCTCCAACAACCAGCGCTCATCTATCCAGCATCCCGTCGACTTCGGGAACGGCCGTGCCTGACGATCCCGCCGGGCGACCCGCCTCTTGCTGCCGGCTTTGCAGCCCCCGGGGCAGGACAGACCACAGGCTGCACGCCCGGCCGGCGGCGATAGCGTATCATGAGGCGGCTCAGCTTGATACGCCGATCTGCCGGCGTGCCGGCCGGCGGCGGGCCGCGCCGGCCGCTGTCGGATCGTATCGACGCCCGGACGCGGGGCGAACAGTGGTGGACCGCGAGCGGCCACGTGGGAGAGACTGGGAAGGCGGGGGCCTGGTGAACGGCCCGGGCGAGGAGTGAAGCGTGACCGAACCGGATGAGGACTTTGCCGCATTGTTCGAGGCCTCGGCTCAGGCCAGGCGCCTCGAGAAAGGCGAGACGGTCGAGGGCACCATCGTCGCCATCGGCGAGGACGTGGCGTTCGTGGACGTCGGCGGCAAGGGCGAAGCCACGATGGACCTCGACGAGCTGAGGAACGCCGACGGGGGCATCGAGGTCGCGGTCGGCGACCGGATCGACGCCGTCGTCGTCTCGACCGCCGGCGGGGTCACCCTGTCGCGGAGGCTGGGGCGGCGCGGGGCGACCGACCGGCAGATCGAGGATGCGTTTCACGCGCGGCTCCCGGTCGAAGGCCGGATCGAGCGGGCGGTCAAGGGCGGGTACGAGGTGCGCATCGGCAGGGAGCGGGCCTTCTGCCCGTTCTCTCAAGTCGGCTCGCCCGGCGCGGATTCCTCGACGCTCGAAGGGCAGGTGCTCGAGTTCCGCATCATCGAGTACGGCGAAGGCGGCAGGAACCTGGTCGTCTCGCGGCGGGCCCTGGTCGAGGAAGAGCAGCAGGCCCGGGCGGCCGAAGTCAGGGAGGCGCTCGTGCCGGGCGCCGTGCTCACGGGGCGCGTGGCCTCGGTCCGCGACTTCGGCGCGTTCGTGGATCTCGGCGGCGGCGTGCAGGGGCTGCTCCACGTCTCCGAGATGAGCTGGGCGCGCGTGGCCGACCCGGCGGACCTGCTGACACCGGGGGACGAGATCACCGTGAAGGTCCTGCGCGTGGACGAGGACCGGAAGAGGGTCTCGCTCGGCCTGAAGCAGCTGACGCCCGACCCGTGGCAGAAGGTCGGCGAGACCTACGAGGTGGGGCAGTCGCGCGTGGGACGCGTCACCCGGGTGACCGACTTCGGCGCGTTCGTGGAACTCGAGCCGGGGATCGAGGCGCTCGCCCATGCCTCGACGTTCGCGCCGACCGGGACGGCCGGCGGCTGGTCGGCGTCGGTGACGCCGGGGACGATGGGCGTGTTCGAGATCCTGACCATCGACCTCGAGAAGAAGCGGATCGGCGTCGCGATGGTGATGAGGGGCGAGGCGCCCGCCGCCGGCGCCGCGGCGGCGCCGACGGCAGCGGGCATCGTGCCGGGCGCACGGCTCAAGGGGACGGTCGAACGGCACGAGCGCTTCGGCGTCTTCGTGTTCCTCGCCCCGGGCCGCACGGGCCTCATCCCGCTCCGCGAGACCGGCGTCGGCGAGGCGGAGGTGCGCAAGGCGTTCCCGGTTGGCGCCGAGGTCGAGGTCGTCGTGCTCGAGGCCGATCCGGCCTCCCGGCGCATCCGCCTGAGCGCGAAGGCCGTGAGGGACGCCGCCGAGGCCGACGAGGTGCGCGAGTACCAGGAGCGCGCGGGGGGCCCGACGCCGGGCGGCCTGGGGTCGCTGGCCGACAAGCTGCGCGGCGCGCTGGGCTCGCGGAAGGCGTAGCGGCCGCGGGGCAGGCGCCCCGCGCTACCGCCCCGTCGCGCCCGTCACCTGCTGCCGCACCTTGTCCACGTCGCGGTGGAAGACGAACAGCGGGTCGGCGTTGGGCGCCCTGGTCGTGAAGTTGTACTGCCGGCCGCCGCGCTTCTTGATGACCAGGATCTTCTTCAGGTAATCCACCTTGAACGTCTCGATGTCCGCCCACTTCATCGAGAAAGCGTCGTTCCTGTTCGTCGTCTCGTAGCGGATCCCCTGCGGGTCGGCCACCAGCCGCCCCTCGCACGAGCCGAACGCGTGCTTGTGGACGACGTCCACGCTCGCGTTGAGCCGGATCTCCTTGAACCTGACCATCACGCTGGCCGCGCCCGGAGCCACCTCGATCGTGTCGGAGTAGCCGTCGTACCCTTCGGCCGAGACGTTCAGGTGGTGCGTGCCGGGGGTGACGTCGGTCGCCGTGGCCGGCGTGTTGCCGACGTACTTCCGGTCGAGGAAGACCATGGCGCCGGCCACGTCGCTGTCGATGTGCAGCTCGCCCGTCGTCGGCGCGGCCGGTGCGGCGGGCGCCGGCGCGGGCTCGGCCTTCTTCGCCGGGCGAGGCCTCGCGGGCCGGGGCGCTTCGGGTCTGGCCTCCGGCGTCGCCGGAGCCGGTTCCGTCCTCGGCGGGGGCGCCGGCGCGCTGGCCGCCGGCGCGCCGGGCGCCTCGTCGCGTCCGCGCAGCATCGGCACGACCCAGGCGGCGGCGATCGCCACGGCGGCCACCGCGATCGCGGCGATGATCAGCGTCCGGCGGCCGTGAGACGGCGGCTCGGGTGTCGGGTCCTGTTCCTCGAACATCGCGGTCTCACTCCCACTCGA
>JAJXZZ010000413.1 GCA_021779795.1 Acidobacteriota bacterium
GTGCCAGCAGCATGCCGGCTCTGAACAGCGTGACCCTGACAGCCAGGATCGGCGGCGGCGCGGTGTTCATGGCGGTGGCGGGGCTGTGCGCGGCCGGCCTCTCCGGCTGCGGAGGGCCGTCGGCGGCGCGGATGTCGGTCCCGCCGCCCACGCTGGTGCGAACCGCGGAGGTCCGGCAGACCCCGGTCGAAGAGAGCTCGGAGTACGTCGCCACGATCCAGTCGCTCTCCTCCACGCTCATCAAGCCCGAGGTCACGGGCGAACTGCGCGGGATCTTCGTCAACCCCGGCGACCGGGTGCAGCCGGGCGCGAAGCTGTTCGAGATCGACCCGGCCCGGCAGCGGGCGACCGTGTCCACCCAGGACGCGGCGCGCGCGGCGCAGGTGGCCGCCACCACGTTCGCGACGCAGCAGCTCGAACGGGCGAAGGCGCTCTACGCGGCCGGCGCCGGCAGCCAGCAGGACCTCGAGCAGGCGCAGGCCAACTACGAAGCGGCGGCGGCGCAGCTGAACAGCCAGGACGCCCGCGTCCGGCAGGAGCAGGTGACGCTCGGCTACTACAGCGTCAAGGCCCCGATGGCGGGGCGCGTGGGCGACATCCCCGTGCGCCTCGGCATGCACGTGACCTCCGACACGGTGCTGACGACGGTCGATCGCAACGAGGACCTGGACCTCGACGTCAACGTCCCGCTGCAGCGCGTGGGCGACGCGAGGGTTGGCCTCCCGGTGGAGGTGCTGGGCCCCGACGGGACGCTGCTCGCGCGGACGTCGCTCTACTACGTGTCGCTGCAGGTGGACGACCAGACGCAGAGCGTGCTCGTGAAGGCGAAGGTGCCGGCGAGCACGGGCCTGCGGTCGCTGCAGTACGTCCGGGCGCGGCTCATCTGGCGCACGCGGCCGGGGCTGACGGTGCCGGTGCTGGCCGTCGTGCGCATCAACGGCCAGCCGTTCGTGTTCGTCGCCGAGCCGAAGAACGGCGGGCTGACGGTCCGCCAGCAGCGGATCCAGGTCGGCGACATCATCGGCGACTCGTTCGAGGTGCTCGGCGGCCTGTCGGCCGGCCAGCAGATCGTGGTGTCGGGCGCACAGAAGCTCGACAACGGCATGCGGATCAGGACCTCCTAGGCCGATGTTCGTCGACGTCTTCATTCGCCGCCCCGTCCTGGCGAGCGTCTTCGCGGCCGTCATCGTCCTCGCGGGCGCGATCTCGATCCCGGTCCTGCCGATCGCCCAGTACCCGCAGCTCGCCGCCCCCCAGGTGATCGTCAGCACGGTCTACACGGGGGCGAACGCGTCGGTCGTGGAGACCGCCGTGACCCAGCCGCTCGAGGAGGCGATCAACGGCGTGCAGGGCATGACCTACATGACGTCGACCAGCGGGAACGACGGGTCGTGCAGCATCACCGTCACCTTCGACGTCACCCGCGATCCCGACCTGGCCGCCGTGGACGTGCAGAACCGGGTGAACACCGCGTCCGGCCGGCTCCCGCCCGAGGTGAAGGCGGTCGGCGTGACCGTCAGCAAGTCGTCGAGCGGCTTCGTCTTCGGCGCGGCGATCTACTCGGACAACGGGCAGTACGACCCGCTGTTCATGAGCAACTACGCCGACGTCTACATCCGCGACTCGCTCAAGCGGGTCAACGGCGTCGCCGACGCGACGATCTTCGGCGAGCGCAAGTACTCGATGCGGCTCTGGCTCGATCCCGACCGCCTGGCCGCCCGCGAGCTGACGGCCAACGACGTGGTGAGCGCGCTGCGCGACCAGAACGTCCAGGTGGCCGCCGGCCAGGTCGGCCAGCCGCCGTCGCGCGCCGGGCAGGCCTACCAGATCAGCGTGCGCGCCACCGGCCGGATGAGCAGCCCCGAGGAGTTCAGCGACATCATCCTCAAGCACGGCACGGGCGGCGACCTGGTCCGCGTCAAGGACGTCGGGCGCGCCGAGTTGGGCGCCGAGAGCTACACCTCCGAGCTGCGCTTCAACGGCCGGCAGGCGGTCGGTTTCGGCATCACGCAGCTGCCGTCGGCCAACGCGCTCACGGTCTACCGCGACGCGACCGCCGAGCTGGCGCGCCTGGCGAAGCGGTTCCCGCCGGGCATGAAGTACGAGCTGGCCTTCGACAACACGATCATCGTCACCGAGTCGATCCGCGAGGTGCTCATCACGCTGATCGAGGCGATCGGCCTGGTCGTGCTGGTGATGTTCCTGTTCCTGCAGGACTGGCGCGCGACGATCATCCCGACGATCACGATCCCGGTGTCGCTCGTCGGCACGTTCGCCTTCATCCGCGCCTTCAACTTCTCGATCAACACGCTGACGCTGTTCGGCATCACGCTCGCCACCGGCCTCGTCGTGGACGACGCGATCGTCGTCGTCGAGAACGTGCAGCGCCACCTGCACGAGCACGGGAAGAGCGGGCGCGAGGCCGCGTCGGAGGCCATGGCCGAGGTCGTCGGCCCGGTTATCGCCACGGCCCTCGTGCTGGCGGCCGTCTTCGTGCCGGTCGCCCTGTTCCCGGGCACGACCGGCCGGCTCTACCAGCAGTTCGCGCTGACCATCGCCTTCTCGGTCCTGATCTCCGCGTTCAACGCGCTGACGCTGACGCCGGCGCTCTCGGCCCTGCTGCTCCGGAGCGAGCGGGCGCCGGGGCGGTTCTTCACGCCGATCAACTACCTGATCGACAACGGGACGCGGATCTTCGTGGGCGTCGTCCGCCGGCTGGTCAGGCACAAGGTGCCCGTCATCGGCGTCTTCGCCCTCGGCCTCGGGCTGACCTGGTTCGCCTGGACGCACGTGCCCACCGGCTTCGTCCCCGACGAGGACCCCGGCCTCTTCTACGTGGCCGTCCAGGGGCCGAGCGGGGCCTCGCTCGGCTACACCTCGCGGGTGACCCGTCAGGTCGAGGCGCTTCTCCGGACCATTCCGGAGATCGACGGCGTCTTCACGGTGAACGGGTTCAGCTTCTTCGGCTCGGGCAGCAACCGGGCCATGATGTTCATACGCCTGAAGCCCTTCGACCAGCGGCCGGGGGAAGAGCACTCGGCGATGGCCGTCATCCAGAGATC
>JAJXZZ010000036.1 GCA_021779795.1 Acidobacteriota bacterium
CTGGCCGTAGACGCCTCGATGCCCGACGTCCGCCGCCGCCTCGAGGTCCTCACGTTCCGGCGCGAGCAGCACTCGCTGGAGGCGGCGCGCCGGGCGGCCGCAGCGGGGCGCCTCGACGAGGCGGCCACGGCCTACGAGCGCGCGATCGAGCGCTCGCCCGATTCGGCGCTCCTCTACAGGGAGCTGGCGGCGGTCGAGCAAAGGCAGGGGAGGACCGACGAGGCCGTCGCCCGCCTGCGCAAGGCGGTGTCGCTCGACCCGAACGACGCCAGGGCGCTGACCGAGCTCGGCGGACTGCTCGAGGCTGGCGGGGACTACGGCGCGGCGGCCGAGGCGTATGCGAGGGCGGTGCGGATCGATCCCAGCCCCGAGACCCGCGCCCGCCTCGAGGCGGCGCGCGCGGCGGGCGGCGCCTCGAAGCTGCCGCCGCAGTTCCAGGCGATCGCCCGGGCGCCCCGGATCACGCGCGGCGACCTGGCCGCGCTCATCGGGCTCCGGCTCCGCCCGCTGCTCGAATCGGCGCCGGACCGGGCATCGGCCGTCGTGACGGACCTGAGGGGGCAGTGGGCGGCCCCGTACATCCTGGCGGTCGTCAGGGCCGGCGTCATGGAGCCGTACCCGAATCACGCGTTCGTGCCGGGCGGCGAGGTGTCGCGCCTCGCCCTGGCGCGGGCGGCGAGCCGCGTGCTGGGCCTCGTCGAGGCCCGGCATCCCGGGATCGCGCGCGAGTGGCGGGCCGCCAGGCCGCGCGTGGCCGACGTCCCGCCCGACCACCTCGGCTACCCGGCCGTCGCGCTCGTCGTGGGCGCCGGCGTGATGTCGCTGGACGACCGCGGCGCGTTCGGGCCGGGGCGCGCCGTGAGCGGCGCGGAGGCGATGGACGTCGTCAGGCGGCTCGAGGGGCTCTCGCGATGACCAAGTGGACCGTCGCCAACCAGCTCACCCTGCTGCGGATGCTGCTGATCCCGGCGTTCGTCATCCTCGTCGTCTACGGCCGTCCCGGGTGGGCGCTCGTCACGTTCGGCGTCGCCGGCATCACCGACGGCCTCGACGGCCTCATCGCGCGGCGGGCGGGGCAGAAGACGAGTCTCGGCGCGTGGCTCGACCCCATGGCCGACAAGCTGCTGCTCGTCACCACGTTCGTCGTGCTGACGGTGCCCGGCACGGACCTGGTCAACCGCTTTCCGTTCTGGCTCACGATCCTCGTGATCACCCGCGACGTCGTCATCGTGACGACGGTGGCCATCGTCACCGCCGTGATGGGCGTCCGCACCTTCCGGCCGTCCATTTACGGCAAGGTCGCGACGGGGGTCTACCTGGTGACGTGCGTGGTGCTGATGTGGTTCAACTACCTCGGGCGCCGCTCGGTGCTCGTGGACATCGGCATCTGGTCGTCGCTCGCGATCACGCTCGTGTCGGGCTTCCACTACATCGCGCACGCGGCCCGGATCATCAACACCCCCTCCGGCGGCGGCGAGGCGGGCAGGAAACCCCTCCCGCCGGGACGCGCCGCGTAGCGGACCCGGCCGAGTCAGGCCCCGAGCTTCTTCCGGAAGTAGGCGATCGTCTGCTCGAGCCCCTGCTCGAGGTCCACCTTCGGCTCCCACCCGAGCAGCGTGCGCGCCTTCCCGATGTCGGGCTGCCGGACCCGCGGGTCGTCCACCGGCAGCGGGCGGTAGACGATCCGGCTCTTCGACCCGGTCTGCCGGATGATCGCGCGCGCGATCTCCTCGACCGTCATCTCGCGCGGGTTGCCGATGTTGACCGGCTCGTTGACCGTGGAGGTCAGCAGCCGGATCACGCCGTCCACCAGGTCGGTGATGTAGGTGAAGCTGCGCGTCTGCCGCCCGTCGCCGAAGAGGGTGACGTCCTCCCCCCGGAGCGCCTGCGGGATGAACGTGGGCACGGCGCGCCCGTCGTTCACGCGCATCCGCGGCCCGTAGGTGTTGAAGATGCGGACGATCTTCGCGTCGAGGCCGTGGTAGCGGTGGTAGGCCATCGTCATCGCCTCGGCGAACCGCTTGGCCTCGTCGTACACGCCCCGCGGGCCGACCGGGTTCACGTTCCCCCAGTAGGTTTCCCGCTGCGGGTGCTCGAGCGGATCGCCGTACACCTCGGAGGTCGAGGCCAGGACGAAGCGGGCGCCCTTGGCCTTGGCCAGGCCCAGCGCCTTGTGCGTCCCGAGCGCCCCGACCTTCAGCGTCGGGATGGGCCACTGCAGGTAGTCGAGCGGGCTCGCCGGGCTCGCCCAGTGCAGCACGGCGTCCACCGGGCCGTCGATGTAGATGTAGTTGGTGACGTCGTGCTTGATGAACACGAAGTCCCGGTTCACCAGGTGCGAGACGTTCGCGATGTCGCCCGTCAGCAGGTTGTCGATGCCGATGACGGCGTAGCCGAGATCCAGCAGCGCTTCGGCGAGGTGCGAGCCGATGAACCCGGCGGCCCCGGTGATGACGACGCGTGGCGTGCTCATGGGGGAAGGTGTCCTGGCGGTCAATCCGCCTGCTCGACGAGGCGCCTCGCGACGGCGAGCCACATGGTCTCGAGGTCGGGGCGCAGCGGCCAGTTGCCGACGTCACGGAGATCGTACTCGATTCCGGCCTCGAGCGGGGTGTTTCCGCGCCAGCTGTCCACCCGCGGCCGGCCGGCGCCCCTCAGAGCGGCTCGGCCTGCTCCATGACCTCGGTGTAGGCGGCGTGAATCTGCTGCACCGAGCTCGCCCACGAGAACTCGCGCGCCCTCGCGATGCCGCGCTCCCGCAGCGTCGCGCGGAGGTCGTCGTCGACGAGCGCGCGGTGGATCCCCTCGGCGATGGAGGCGGAGCTGTACGGATCGACGAGCACCGCCGCGTCCCCGACCACTTCGGGCAGCGACGAGGTGTTGGACGTCACGACCGGCGTCCCGACCGACATCGCCTCGAGCGGCGGCAGGCCGAACCCCTCGTAGAGCGACGGGAACACGAACACCCGCGCCAGCCGGTAGAGCACGGACAGCGTGTCGAGCGCCACGAACCCCAGGAACCGCACGTGCTTGTGGAGCTTGAACTCGTGCACCGCCCGCCTGAGCCCCTGGTACTTCGAGATCTCGTCGCCGATGATCACCAGCTTCAGCGCGTCCATCCCGGGCTGCCGGCGCACCTCGTGGAACGCCTCGATGAGCCGCTCGAGGTTCTTGTGCGGCTTGATGGTCCCGACGTAGAGCGCGAACGGGTCGTTGAGCTGGTACCGCCCCTGCACGCGGTCGATGTCCTCAAGCGAGGGAGGCGCCGCCAGCCGTTCGTCGATCGCGTTGTAGACGACGGTCACCTTGTCGGCCGGGATGCGGAAGCGCCGGAGGATGTCCTGCTTCGACGTCTCCGACACGGTCAGGACCCGGTTCGCCCGCTGCACCGCCAGCCACATCTGGACGTGCGCGTAGGTGTGGGCGAGCCGTCCCGGGAAGTACTGCGGGAACATCAGGTGGATGCAGTCGTGAACGGTCACGACGGACCGGCAGTGGATGAGCGGCGGCAGGACGTAGTGCGGCGAGTGGTACAGATCGACGTGCTCGCGCTGCAGCGCCAGCGGGATCCGGAACTGCTCGGCCACCGAGTGGGAGCCGGCCGGCTCCGGGACGGTGCGGAAGTTCGGTCCGGGCAGCGCAATGCGCCCCCGGTCCTGCGGCCGGCTGAGCAGCACGTACTCCGTCTCGCGGTCGATCCGGCCAAGATGATCGACCAGGTTCCGGACGTAGGTGCCGATGCCGAAATCCTGGTACTTCCGGATGTCGATGGCGATCCGCACGGCTCATGATAACGGAAGTCGGCCCCGTCCCGGGCCTCGGGCCGCCGCCCTCGCGCGCGGAGGAACCGCCGCGCCCACGGCAGCCAGGCCGGGTGGTGCGTGGCGGGGAACGCCGTCTGGTTCTGGGGATTCTTGGCGCCGGCGGACGCGCCGAGAGCGAACTCGCGCAAGCGGTAAGTGCTTGCCCTTCAGTATCTTGACAGCCCTCAACGGTTGTGTTAACGTCGCGCTCTTTGGGGCCGGGCGTCGGGCCGCCCAGGGGGCGGGGAGGCGATCCGCATGAAGATCGCGGTCATTGGCACGGGCCATGTCGGGCTGGTGGCCGCGGCGTGCTTCGCCGAGAACGGCAACGACGTCGTCTGCGTGGAGAGCGACCTGGCCAGCCTCAGGCTGCTCAGGCGCGGGAAGATCCCGATCTTCGAGCCGGGCCTCGCGGAACTGGTCGCCCGCAACCGCGCCGAACGACGCCTCGCCTTCACGAGCCAGGTGGCCAGCGCCGTCCGCGCCTCGACCGTCGTGTTCATCGCCGTCGGCACGCCCCAGGGGGAGGACGGATCCGCGGACGTCGAGCACGTGCTCGAGGCGGGCCGCGAGGTCGCCCGCGCGATGAACGGCTACAAGGTCATCGTCGAGAAGAGCACCGTGCCGGTCGGCACCGCCGAACGGCTGCGCGAGATCGTCCGACGCGAGACGACCCACCCCTTCAGCGTGGTCAGCAACCCCGAGTTCCTGAAGCAGGGCGCCGCGGTCGAGGACTTCCTGAAGCCCGACCGCGTGGTCGTCGGCGCCGAGGATCCCCGCGCGACGCAGCTGATGGTGGACCTCTACTCGCCCTTCACCCGGACGGGGGCGCCGATTCTGGTGATGGACTGCGCCAGCGCGGAGATGAGCAAGTTCGCCGCCAGCGCGATGCTGGCCAGCCGGATCTCCCTCATGAACGAGGTGTCGCGCCTGTGCGAGCTGGCGGGCGCCGACGTCGAGCAGGTGCGGCGGGCCGTCGGGTCGGACCGGCGGATCGGCCCCGCGTGTCTCTTCCCGGGCGCCGGGTTCGGGGGCAGCGGCTTCGCGAAGGACGTGAAGGCGGCCGTGCGGTTCGCGGCCGGGAAGGGGTGCCGCTTCGAGACGCTCGAGGCGGCCGAGCGGGTCAACGAGCGGCAGAAGACGCGGCTGGTGGACAAGATGACCGCCCACTTCGGATCGCTCGAGGGCCGCACGATCGCCGTGTGGGGCCTGGCGTTCAAGCCGCGGACCGACGACCTGCGGGAGGCGCCGGCCGTCGCGATCGTCGAACGGCTGCTCGGATCGGGCGCGGTCGTCCGCGCGTACGACCCCCAGGCGGTGAAGGCGGCGGCGGGGATGTTCGGCAAGCGGGTCGCGCTGGTCACTCGCAGCTACGACGCGCTCGTCGGCGCCGACGCGCTCGCGCTGGTGACCGAGTGGAACGAGTTCCGCGAGCCCGACTTCGCGAAAATGCGCCAGCTGATGCGCGCGCCGGTCGTGTTCGACGGCCGCAACATCTACAACCGGGAGCGGATGAAGGCGGATGGCTTCACCTACTACGCGATCGGGCGGTGACGCCGGGGCGGTGCTGGTCACCGGCGGCGCGGGCTACATCGGCAGCCACGCCGCCAGGGCCCTGGCCGATGCCGGGCGCCGGGTGGTGATCTACGACAACCTGTCGCAGGGGCATCGCGCGGCCGCGCTCGGCGCGGACCTGGTCGTCGGCGACACGCACGACGTCGGCCTGCTGAGGTCGGTCATCGAGAGCCGGGGCGTGACCGCCGTCATGCATTTCGCCGCGTGGGCGGCGGTCGGCGAGTCGGTGCGGGACCCGGCCGGCTACTACGCGAACAACGTCGCCGGGACGCTGTCGGTCCTGCGGGCGATGGCTGAGCGGCAGGTCCCGACGTTCATCTTCTCGTCCACGTGCGCCGTGTTCGGCGAGCCGGTCGAGACGCCGATGGGCGAGACCCACCCGGCGCGCCCGGTCAACGCCTACGGCGAGACGAAACTGGCCGTCGAGCGTGCGCTGCCGCACTACGAGCGGGCCTACGGCCTCCGCTCGATCTGCCTGCGCTACTTCAACGCGGCGGGGGCCGACCCCGAGGGCCGCCTCGGGGAGGACCATCGGCCCGAGCGCCACCTCATCCCGCTCGCCCTGGACGCGGTCCGCGGCGGCGCGCCGCTCGAGATCTACGGCGACGACTACCCGACGCCGGACGGCACGTGCCTGCGCGACTACATCCACGTGTCCGACCTCGCCGCCGCCCACCTGCTGGCGCTCCGGCGCCTCGAGGCCGACCCGCGATCGGCGGTCTACAATCTCGGCATCGGCCGCCCGTTCTCGGTGCGCGAGGTGCTCGAGTCGGTCCGCCGCGTCACCGGGCGCGCCGTCCCGCACTCGGTGGCCGGGCGCCGCGACGGGGATCCGTCCGTGCTGTTCGCGGCCAACGCCCGCATCCGCGAAGAGCTGGGCTGGGTCCCGAGGTTCGTCGACCTGGACGACATCGTGGCCACGGCGTGGCGCTGGCTGCAGGCCCACCCGGGCAAGTACGGCGAGGAGGCGGTATGAGCCCCCACCCGGCGCGCATCCGGGGCGCGCTCGACAACCCGCTGCTCTCGGTGGTGATGCCCGTCTTCAACGAGCGCGAGACGGTCGAGGAGATCATCAGGCGGGTGCTGGCGGTGCCGCTGCGGATCCAGCTCATCGTCGTGGACGACGGGTCGGCCGACGGGACGAAGGAGATCCTGGAGCGGCTGCAGCGCGAGCTGGGGTTCGAGTACCTGCCCCAGCCCCGCAACAAGGGCAAGGGGGCGGCGCTGCAGCGCGGGTTCGCGCACGCCACCGGCGACCTGGTCGTCATCCAGGACGCGGACCTGGAGTACTCGCCGGAGGAGTATCCCGAGCTGATCGAGCTGATCTGCCAGGGGCGGGCGGACGTGGTGTACGGGTCGAGGTTCCTCGGGCGGCACCGGGTCTTCCTCTTCTCGCACTACCTGGGCAACCGCATCGTCACGCTGCTGGCCAACATCCTCTACAACACGATGCTGACCGACATGGAGACCTGCTTCAAGGTCATGCGGACGGAGATCGTGAAGGGGATGACGCTCCGGTCGAACCGGTTCGGCATCGAGCCCGAGCTGACGGCGAAGATCTTCAAGGGCGGGCACCGCGTGTACGAGATCCCGATCACCTACGACGGCCGCGGGTACGAGGAAGGCAAGAAGATCACGTGGCGTGACGGGATCGTCGCACTGTGGGTGCTGCTCAAGTACCGGGTCGTCGATTGAATCCGCTCACCCGCCTGCTCCGGTTCTCACGGCCCTACCGCGGGCGCCTCGCGGCCGCCTTCGCGTGGATGATCCTCTACGCGGCCGGGGCGGCGGCCATCGTCAAGCTGATTCAGAACGTCTACGACGAAGTCCTCCGGAGCGGCCAGGACCTCGGCTTCGTGGCGGCCGCCCTCATCGCGGCCAACGTGGCCAAGGGGGTCGGCAGCTACTTCTCGGCCTACCTGATGTCGGACGTCGGGCAGCGCGTCGTGATGGACGTGCGCAACCGCCTCTTCCGGCACATGCTCGACCAGTCGGCGGCCTTCTTCGCCCGGCGAAGCTCGGGCCAGCTGCTCTCGCGGGTCACCAACGACGTGGCCCAGATCCAGCAGGCCGTCTCCGAGACGATCGGCGACCTGCTGCGCGAGTCGCTGGCCCTGGTGGGCTACGTGTCGCTGCTGTTCTATTACGACGCCAGGCTGGCGCTGGTCTGCCTCACCGCGGCGCCGCTGGTGGTGTACCCGCTGGCGAAGCTCGGCAAGCGCCTGCGCCGCACGTCGCGGCGCAGCCAGGAAGAGATGGAGCACCTGTCGCACGTGAGCGCCGAGGCGTTCAGCGGGCACCGGATCGTCAAGGCCTTCGCCGCGGAGGCGCGCGAGGGGAGCCGCTTCGCCCAGGCCTCGCACCGGCTCTACCGCGCGAACATGAAGGTGACGGCGGCGCTGTCGGCGCTCCCGGCGATCATGGAGGTGCTGGGCGGCGTCGCGATGGCGGGGGCGCTGTGGTACGGGGTGCGGGAGATCCAGGGCGGTCGGCTGACGGCGGGCGAATTCACGTCCTTCTTCGGCGCCCTGTTCCTCATGTACGGGCCGGTGAAGAAGCTGAGCCGCGTCAACGCGAACCTGCAGCAGGCGGGCGCGGCCTCCGAGCGGATCTTCGAGATCCTCGACCTGCACTCCGAGGTCCGCGATCGCCCGGGCGCGGCGGAGATGGCGCCGTTCCGGCGCGAGATCGAGTTCCGGGACGTCGGGTTCCGCTACGACGACGACCGGACGGGCCGGATCCTGCGCGGGGTGACGCTGACGATCCCGGCGGGCCAGACGCTCGCCGTCGTCGGCCGCAGCGGCGCGGGCAAGAGCACGCTCGCCAACCTGCTGCCGCGCTTCTACGACGTCACCGCCGGCGCGATCCTGATCGACGGCGTGGACATCCGCGACGTCACGCTGCGGTCGCTCCGGGCGCAGATCGGCATCGTGACGCAGGAGACCGTGCTCTTCGACGACACGGTGGCGGGGAACATCGCCTTCGGGGCCGCGGGGGCGAGCCAGGAGGCGATCGAGGCGGCGGCGCGGGCGGCGCACGCGCACGAGTTCGTGACCGCGATGCCGAAGCAGTACCAGACGATGGTCGGCGAGCGGGGGCAGCGGCTGTCGGGAGGCCAGCGCCAGCGCCTGGCCATCGCGCGCGCGCTGCTCAAGAACTCGCCGATCCTGATCCTGGACGAAGCCACCTCGTCGCTCGACACCGAGTCCGAGGCGCTGGTGCAGGAGGCGCTGGCCAACCTCATGGCCAACCGCACCGCCATCGTGATCGCCCACCGGCTGTCCACCGTGCAGCGGGCGGACCAGATCGTGGTGCTCGAGCGCGGGCGCGTCGTCGAGGTCGGCCGGCACGAAGAACTGCTGGCGCGCCCGGGCGGCTCGTATGCCAGACTATATGCGATGCAGCTGGCCGGCGGCCGGCGGGCGCCCGACCCGGACGCGCCGCCCGGCGAGCCCGGCCGTTGAGTTCAGGCGACGGTAGGTGCCCATGTTGCGTTCCATGACGGGGTTTGCCTCGCTCACCAGGGAAGACGAGCGAGCCACGGTCGGCGTGACCCTGCGCGCCGTCAACCATCGGTATCTCGACGTCCAGGTGCGGGTGCCGCAGGGGCTGGCCGCGTCGGAGACGAGCCTGCGCGCGCTGCTGCAGCGCCACCTCGCCCGGGGACGGGTCGAGCTGAGCGTGTCGGTGCAGATGCGGGAGCCCCCGGCCCCCGAGGTTCGGCTGCACGACGGGTTCGTGCGGCGCCTCGGCGAGGCGATCGACCGCGCGCGCCGGGAGGGCATCGTCAGCGGGCAGCTCACGCCCGGCGACCTCGTCCGCATCCCGCAGGCGCTCGTGATCACGGAGAGCGCCGCGGCGGCCTCGGCGGACACGGCCGCCCTGGCCGGCCTGGTCGAGGCCGCGGTCGAGGAGGCGGCCGGGGCGCTCGACGCGATGCGCGTGCGCGAGGGGGAGCACCTGAGGACGGACCTCGACGCGCGCCGCGAGATGCTGGCCGGTCTCATCGAGCGGGTGGCGGCGGCCGCCGACCAGGGGCGGGCCGACCTGGAGGCGCGGCTGACCGAGCGGGTGAACGAGCTGGCCCGCGACGTGCCGGCCGACCCGGCGGCCGTCGCGCAGGAGATCGTCAGGGTGGCCGCCCGGTCCGACATCAGCGAGGAGGTCGTCCGCTTCCGCGCGCACCTGGCGCACTGGGCGTCGCTCGCCGACGCCGAGGAGCCGTGCGGGCGCAAGTTCGACTTCCTGCTGCAGGAGATGAACCGCGAGGTCAACACGATCGGGTCGAAGGCCGACGGCCTCGCGGTGACCGAGCTGGTGGTGACGGCCAAGGCCGAACTGGAGAAGATGCGCGAACAGGTGCAGAATGTCGAATAGGCGCGGGCGCTTGTTCATCCTCTCGGCGCCGTCGGGCTCGGGCAAGACCACCATCGCGCGGCGCGTCGTCGAGACGACCGGCGGCGTCGGCATCTCGAGGTCGTACACCTCGCGGCCCGCCCGCGCCGGCGAGCGCGACGGCGTGGACTACACCTTCATTTCCGCGGACCGGTTCCGGGAGCTGAGGGACGCCGGGGCGTTCCTCGAGTGGGCCGAGGTGTTCGGCGACTTCTACGGCACCGGAGCCGACGAGACCGGGCGCCGCCTGGCGGCCGGCGAGGACCTGCTGCTCGTCATCGACGTGCAGGGCGCGAGGAAGGTGCGGCAGGCGGGCGTCGAGAGCGTCGGCATCTTCCTGATGCCCCCTTCCTACGCCGAGCTGGAGCAGCGGCTGCGCGGGCGCGGCCGCGATCCGGAGGAGGCCATCCTGCGCCGGCTGGCGACGGCGCGCGAGGAAATCCGGGCCTTCCCGGAGTACGACTACGTGGTGGTCAACGACGAGGTGGACGCCTGCGGCGACCGCGTCCGGGCGATCGTCGTGGCCGAGCGCGCGCGCCGGGAGGCGATGCGCGACACGGCCGGCGCGGTGGCGGCCACCTTCGCGGAGCATCCGGCAACCGGCCGGGGCGGGCGCCCCGGCGCCTGAGGAAGAACAGCGTATGTCCCAGATCGCGCTGGGCGTCACCGGCGGCATCGGCGCCTACAAGGCGGTGGAGGTGGCGCGCGGCCTGCAGAAGGCCGGGCACGACGTCGTGGTCGTGATGACGCGCGCGGCCACGAAGTTCGTCGGCCCGCTGACCTTCGAGGCCATCACCCGGCACCGCGTGATCACCAGGCCGTTCGAGCCGGGCGCCAACGCCGACATCGGCCACATCGCGCTCGCCTCGTCGATCGACCTGCTGCTGGTGGCGCTGGCCACGGCGAACATCCTCGGCAAGTTCGCCTCGGGCATCGCCGACGACTTCCTGACCTCGCTCTACCTGGCGACGACCGCCCCGGTGCTCGTGGCGCCGGCGATGAACTCGAACATGTGGGCCCACGAGGCCGTGCGCCGGAACGTCGAGACGCTGGGGGCGCGCGGCGTGTCGTTCGTCGAGCCCGGCGACGGGTTCCTCGCGTGCGGGTGGACGGGGAAGGGGCGCCTGGCCGAGCCCGACGCGATCGTCGCCGCGGCCGGCCGCCTCCTGCAGCGCGACCGCTCGTGGGCCGGGCGGCGCGTGCTCGTCAGCGCCGGCCCCACCTGCGAGGACATCGACCCGGTGCGGTACGTCGGCAACCGGTCGAGCGGCCGCATGGGCTACGCCGTGGCGGCCGAGGCGCAGCGGCGCGGGGCGTCGGTCACCCTGGTGTCGGGGCCGGTGGCGATCGAGCCGCCGGCCGGCGTGGACCTCGTGCGCGTGCGCTCGGCCGCCGAGATGCGCGAGGCGATCCTGCCGAGGGCCGCCGCGTCCGACGTGGTCGTCATGGCGGCCGCCGTGGCCGACTACGCGCCGGTCAAGGCGGCCCAGAAGATCACGAAGGGGGGCGGCGACCTGGTGCTGCGGATGGCGCGCACGCACGACATCCTGGCCGACCTCGGCGCCATGCGCGCGGCGGGAGCGCTGCCGCGCACGCTGCTGGCGGGCTTTGCCGCCGAGACCGAGGACGTGGTGCCGCGGGCCCGCGAGAAGCGGCGCGCCAAGGGCGTGGACCTCATCGTCGCCAACGACGTGTCGCGGGCGGACCGCGGGTTCGACGCCGACCAGAACGCCGCGACGCTGGTGACGGCCGGCGACGAGCGCGAGGTCACGCTGCGGTCGAAGGCAGACGTCGCGCGCGCCATCCTCGATCGGATCGACGAGCTGATGCGCGGCGCGGGCCCGGCCCCCGCGGCGGCCGGCGGCGGGGGAGACTGACGTGGACGTGCGCGAGCAGCTGACCGGGCATCTCACCTGGCTGGCCGAGCTGGGAATCGACGGCGTGAGCCGCGATCCGGCGTGGCGCCGGGTTCCCGCGGATGACGCGGCGACGGCGAGCCGGCCGGCCGGCGCGGTTCCCGGCGGCGGCCGGGGAGAGGCTGCCGCGGGCGCCCTCGCGTCGATCCGCGCCGACCTCGGCGACTGCACGCGGTGCAAGCTGCACCGGCTGGGGCGGCGGCAGATCGTGTTCGGCGTGGGCTCTCCAGGCGCCCGCCTGATGTTCATCGGCGAGGCGCCGGGCCGCGACGAGGACGTCCAGGGGATCCCGTTCGTCGGGCGCGCGGGCCAGCTGCTCACGAAAATGATCGAGGCGATCGGGATGACGCGCGACGAGGTCTACATCGCCAACGTCATCAAGTGCCGGCCGCCGGAGAACCGCAACCCCGAGCCGGACGAGGTCGCCTCGTGCGAGCCGTTCCTCTTCCGGCAGGTCGAGGCCATCGGCCCGGTGGTCATCGTCGCGCTCGGGACGTTTGCCGCGCAGACGCTCCTTGAGACGCAGGACACGATCTCGCGCCTCCGGGGCCGCGTCTATCACTACGGGGGCGCGCAGCTCGTGCCGACGTTCCACCCCGCCTACCTGCTGCGCAGCCCCGAGCGCAAGCGGGATGCCTGGGAGGATCTCAAGCTGGCGAAGAGCCTGCTCGACCAGGCGGCCGCGGCCGCCGCCCCGGGCTCGTAGGCCATGGCCCGACTCGTCTCGGTCGCCGTCCCGGTGCCCGCGCTGGACGCGCTGACCTACAAGGTTCCCGAAAGCCTCCCCGTCCCCGAGACCGGCGTGCGCGTGCTCGTGCCGGTCGGCGCGCGGCGCCTGACCGGCGTGGTGACGCGCGCCGGCGACGCCGTGCCCGCCCCCGCGGGCGGCGTCGCCGTCAAGGAGCTGCTGGACGTCTTCGACGGCGAGCCGTACCTGCCGCCGCCAGTGGTGGCGCTGGCGGAGTGGGCCGCCGACTACTACGCGTGCGGCGCCGGCGAGGCGGTGTCGGCGGCGATGCCGCCGTTCGCCTGGGTGGAGAGCGAGTGGCGCGTGCGGATCACCGAGGCCGGCCGGGGGCGGCTGGCGCGGATCGGGCGGGCGACGCTGCGCGACACGATCCTCGGCCTGCTGGCCGACGGAGCGTGGACGCCGCGCCGCGCCGTGGCCTTCCGGCTCGAGCACGCGCC